>NZ_JBIUWQ010000038.1:0-59876 GCF_044743525.1 Pseudomonas sp. NPDC087598
GCTGCTCCCTTCGGGGATGAACGGTGATGAGGACTTGAACCAGAAGTTCAAGCTCATGGACGACTTCGGCAAGTACCTGGACAAACAGCGACGCAAACGTCGCGAGTACATCTACTGTGGCTCGCTGTACGTGGCGCAGCAGAAGCTCGACATCAAGAACTGGCGCGACAGCCAGCAATCCCCGGGCTTCCTGGCGCCAGAACGCGCCTGGATGGACGAGATTGTCGGCAACATGGGCTATGTCGATGCCCTGCGCGAAGTCAGCCGCGAAGGCGACCAGTACAGCTGGTGGCCAGACAACGAACAGGCCGAGATGCTCAATCTCGGCTGGCGCTTCGACTACCAGATCCTGACGCCAGGCCTGCGCCGTTTTGTACGCAGTGCACGCCTGCCACGTCAGCCGCGGTTCTCGCAGCACGCGCCGCTGATCGTCGACTACGACTGGACGCTGACCATCTAAGCGTCCATTCGCAGACAAAAAATGCCCGTATCAAACGATACGGGCATTTTTTTGGTTCATCACGGATTGCCGGGAAAGACGCTCTTGATCTTCATGAAAAAGAATTCGCTATCCCGGTAGCCGTACGCCATCCGCTTGATCACCTTTATTCGATTATTCATTCCTTCCAGCTGACCTGTGTGCATCGGCCAGCGAACCCGGCTTACGATGCCTCGCCAGTATGCCTTTAGCCGTTTGGCAAACTGGATCAGAGCAGGTATTTCGCTTTCTTGAGCATGGCGCAGCCATTGCTTCCATGCCGATCTCCAACTCCAGGCAGTACTCGGCGTCCAGAGCGTTTTGAGTTCAGCCTTCATTAAATAGACCGTCATCAATGCCTGGTTAGCCGCCAGCAGATCCTCCAGGCGAACCTGTTGTTCCGGTGTTTTCAGGTTCTGCGGATTACGCAGAAGCAGCCATCGCGCCTGCTTGATGACCTTTCGGGCCGGTTTGTCATGACGCAGTCGATTGGCTTCGTCGACGCGCACCCGATCAATCACCTCTCGGCCATATTTGGCCACCACATGGAACAGGTCGTAGACCACGCGTGCTTGTGGGCAGTGCTGACGAACCTCCAGATCAAAAGCGGTGTTCATGTCCATCGCCACCGCTTCGATGCGAGCGCAACCCTCTGGCCCCAGCTCTTCGAAAAATGGCCTGACCGCCGCCCGGCTGCGGCCTTCGCCGATCCACAGCACCCGCCGTGTATCCGCATCCAGGACAACGCTGGCATAACGATGACCTTTGAACAGCGCGAACTCGTCCATCACCAAACGTCGCGGTTGCGCCTTTGGCAAAATGCTCAATGCTGCTTGCAAGGCTCGACGCTCCAGCAACCGAACGGTCTCCCAATGCAGCCCAAACATCTGCGCCACGTGCAACGTGGGAAGGCGTTCACAGGCTCGAATGACCGCCTCTGCCAGACGCCGTGTCATACGGGCATAGCGATCCAGCCAACTGACGGCCTCCATGCGTTTACCGCAATCGCGGCAATCAACGCGCCTGAGTAAAACGCTCAGGCGCACCGCACGACCGAGAATGGGTAAATCGCGAATGACTCGCTCGCAATATTCATGCGTGGTTGAACAGATTTTTTGGCACCCGCCACAGGAAGGAAATCGGGTAGCGTGGGGTGTCAGATCAATCTGGAGGGCGTCACCATCAGGCTTGATCGTGACGACAGAAAAGCCCTCCCAAAAAGGAAGGAAAGTATTAATATCGCGCATAAGAACGCCGGTTTGTTAGATGTGTTTGCTCGCACGAACATCATCAACCAAATCGGCGTTCTTGTTTCTGTGTTTCCCGGGATTCCGTGATGAACCATTTTTTTATGCGCTAAACCACGCTAAAGCAGATCAACGATCGCCGGACATGAGCCGCGGATCAGACGGCAACGAAAAACGGCAGTGCCAGGTACAGCTTGATAACGATCACGTTAATGATGTCGATGAAGAACGCACCCACCATCGGCACCACCAGAAACGCAATCTGCGAAGGCCCGTAGCGCTGTGTCACCGCCTGCATGTTGGCGATGGCGGTTGGCGTCGCGCCCAGCCCGAAACCGCAGTGACCTGCTGCCAGTACCGCCGCATCGTAGTTGCTACCCATCATTCTGAACGTCACGAAGATCGCAAAGAGTGCCATGACCAAGGCCTGTACAGCCAGGATGATGAAGATCGGCAACGCCAGAGCGGCCAGATCCCACAATTTGAGCGACATCAAGGCAATTGCCAGGAACAGCGAAAGGCTGACATTTCCCAGCACAGAGACTTCGCGCTCGAACACCTGATACAAGCCCAACGCCGACAACCCGTTACGCAGAACGACCCCGACGAACAGCACGCAGACAAACGTCGGCAACTCAAACGCCGTTCCTTGCAGCAGGCCATTCAAGAGGTTGCCCCCCAGCAGGCTGACGGCGATCAAGGCCAGGGTCTCGATAAACGAAAACGGCGTAATCGAACGCTCCTTGTTCGGCTGCTCAAACCCCTTTGGTAACCGTGGCGTTTCCTGTGGATTGCAGCCCGGCACTTGAACGCGCTTGATCAGCAGGCGAGCCACCGGACCACCAATCAAGCCACCCAGCACCAGGCCGAATGTCGCAGAGGCGATCGCCAGTTCGGAAGCAGATGCCAGGCCGTATTTCTCGCTGAACACCGTGCCCCAAGCAGCACCCGTACCGTGGCCGCCCGCCAAGGTGATCGAACCCGTCAGCA
The DNA here is from genome assembly GCF_044743525.1 of Pseudomonas sp. NPDC087598. Taxonomy (NCBI): domain Bacteria; kingdom Pseudomonadati; phylum Pseudomonadota; class Gammaproteobacteria; order Pseudomonadales; family Pseudomonadaceae; genus Pseudomonas; species Pseudomonas sp. NPDC087598. The sequence goes on from NZ_JBIUWQ010000038.1 coordinate 2,716, forward strand.
AGCCCATCAACGGATCCAGCCCGAGCATTGTCGCCAGGCCGATGCCCATAGCATTCTGAACGACCAGAAGCCCGGTGACCGCCAATAGAAATATGCCTACGACCCGGCCACCCTTCTTCAGGCTGGCAAAGTCTGCACTCAATCCGATGGTGGCAAAAAATGCCAACATCAAAGGTGTTTGCAGGGAAGTGTCGAAGCGAATCTCAATATCGAAAGTGCGCAACACCAATAAAACCAGAGCAACCACTAAACCGCCCGCGACGGGCTCGGGGATATTGTAATTACGCAAACATGCGACACGTGTAACAAGTCCGCGCCCCAGCAGAAGCACTAAGGAGGCGGCCACAAGTGTTCCATAAAAATCAAACTGCATCATTGGGATTATTCTTGGCTATATATTCAGAGGCGCAATTTTTACCTAACCACGCCCCATGAACCGGCTGATCGTCTCAACACTGATTGCTGTGAAATTCAAGAACCTTCGATGGCCTGAATATATCGAAATATTTCAACAGGAATATAACGTGCGACGACTTTAACAACCACGAAGTCCAATTGCCAAGATAGAGGGCAACACCAAGGCACCGTAGTTGTGACTAAAAGTGTAACCATGTAAATGATGTAACAACTTATGTATCCACTCATCGCAAATAGACTAATCCTACGCGCCAAGGCAATTAATCCAGTTGCAAAAACACAAACGCCCTGACAAGTCAGGGCGTTTATTTTCAACCGCTACGAACTACAACAGTTCCCATGAGGGAGTTTTCGTTGATCGTTATTTGATCAACCGCCAGGTGAACGGATAACGATAAGGAAAACCTTCGTTAGCCTTAACTCCGGCGATGATCGTCAAGACCAGCGCTCCGATGGCCAGCAGACCAAGCAAGAAGAAGCCGATGATCAGCACCATCAGCAACAGGCAGATCGCCGCAGCAATCGCCACGGTGATCTGAAAGTTCAGCGCTTCCTTACCCTGGGCATCAATGAACGGATCCGACTCGCGTTTCATCTGCCACAGGATCAACGGCCCGATCAGATTGCCGAACGGAATCCAGATCCCCAGCAAGGCGGACAGGTGACAAAACATCGCCCATTGGCGAACCTCCTGGCTCGGTTTGGGCAGCAGCTCTTGCTCGTCACTCATCGCGTCCTCCTTGCGGGTTGGAACCTGCTCAGTCGGCCAGTGCAGCCTTCTGCAGTTCGAAAATCTCGTTCATGCCTTTCTTGGCCAGTTCCAGCATCGCGTTCAGCTCTTCAGGCTGGAACGGCGCGCCTTCGGCGGTGCCCTGCACTTCGATGAAACCACCGGTGCTGGTCATGACGACGTTGAGGTCAGTCTCGGCGGCGGAATCTTCAAGATAGTCCAGATCCAGCACTGGCTCGCCCTGATACATGCCAACCGATACCGCACCGATCATTTGCTTGAGCGGGTCGCCGCCTTTCAGGCCGCCGCGCTTCTTGATCACTTTCAGCGCATCGACCAGCGCGACCATGGCACCGGTGATGGACGCGGTACGCGTACCGCCGTCAGCCTGGATCACGTCGCAGTCGACGTACAGGGTCACGTCGCCCAGCTTCGACATGTCCAGCGCTGCGCGCAGCGAACGGCCGATCAGGCGCTGGATTTCCAGAGTGCGGCCGCCTTGCTTGCCACGGCTCGCTTCACGCTGGTTACGCTCGCCAGTGGCGCGCGGCAGCATGCCGTACTCGGCGGTCAACCAACCCTGGCCCTGCCCCTTGAGGAAACGCGGCACGCCGTTTTCGACGCTGACGGTGCAGATGACTTTGGTATCACCGAACTCGACCAGTACGGACCCCTCGGCGTGTTTGGTGTAGTTGCGGGTAATGCGGATCGAGCGAAGCTGATCGGCAGCGCGACCACTTGGACGTTTCATAGGGAATACCTGTACTGGGGACGGAAAACTGCCGAGCATTATAGAGCCCTGCACCGCCACTGGGCACTTGTTAAAAATCCGGACCGACGACCGAGGCCCCTGAACCACGCATTACCGACGGGCTGCAGCCCTTTGTCACACCGTGTGTTTGGGCGCATTCGCCGCACTGCGCTACAATCCTGCGCCTTTGCTGCCAGTCGGCTTAAATTCATTCATATCGCGCCCGCGGAACTGCAGTTCCGCGCCGATCTGCATTGCGAGGTCACCGCCATGGTGCACAGCATGACCGCCTTCGCCCGCGTCGAAAAAGCCGGCGTCCAGGGCACCCTGAGCTGGGAACTGCGCTCGGTCAACAGCCGCTATCTGGAACCGCACTTGCGCTTGCCGGAGTCGTTTCGCGACCTCGAGGGCGCCGTCCGCGAAGCCCTGCGTCAGGGCCTGTCGCGAGGCAAACTGGAATGCACCCTGCGCTTCACTGAAGAAAGCACCGGCAAGCCGCTGCAAGTTGATCGTGAGCGCGCCGCGCAACTGGTCGCCGCCGCCGAGACCGTTGCCGGGCTGATCAAGAATCCGGCCGCGCTGAACCCGCTGGAGGTGCTGGCCTGGCCTGGCGTGCTGGTTGCAGATGCAAGCGATCCGCAAGCGCTGAATGCCGAAGCCCTCGCCCTGTTCAATCAAGGCCTGAAAGATTTGAAAGCGGGCCGCGAGCGTGAAGGTTCGGAGCTGGCTCGACTGATCAACGAACGCCTGACATCCATTGAAGAAGACGTCGTGACCCTGCGTGAACTGGTACCGCAGATGCTTGCGACCCAGCGTCAAAAGGTTCTCGACCGTTTCGCCGACATGAAGGCCGAACTGGATCCGCAGCGTCTGGAACAGGAAATGGTCATCCTCGCGCAAAAAAGCGACGTGGCCGAAGAGCTGGATCGTCTGAGCACCCACATCATCGAAGTTCGCCGGGTACTCAAGTCCGGTGGTGCGGCCGGGCGTCGCCTCGACTTCCTGATGCAGGAACTCAACCGCGAAGCCAACACACTGGGCTCCAAGGCCTTCGACCCGCGCAGCACCCAGGCCGCCGTCAACCTCAAGGTGTTGATCGAGCAGATGCGCGAACAAGTGCAGAATATTGAGTAAGGCAACAGACATGACCCACAGCACCGGCACCCTGTACATCATTTCCGCGCCATCGGGCGCGGGCAAAAGCAGTTTGGTCAAGGCTTTGACCGATGCCAATCCGGAGATTCGCGTATCGATCTCCCACACCACCCGCGCCATGCGCCCGGGCGAAGTGGATGGCGTTAACTATCACTTCGTCTCCCGCGAAGAGTTTGTGAAGATGGGCGAGCACGGCGACTTCCTCGAGCGCGCCGAAGTCTTCGGCAACTTCTACGGCACCTCGCAAAGCCGCCTGCAGCAAACTCTGGACGAGGGTCACGACCTGATTCTGGAAATCGACTGGCAAGGTGCCGAGCAAGTGCGCAAGCTGATGCCGCAGGCACGTTCGATCTTCATCCTGCCGCCATCGCTGCAAGCCTTGCATCAGCGCTTGACCAACCGCGGCCAGGACAGCGACGAGATCATTGCCGGCCGGATGCGCGAAGCCGTCAGTGAAATGAGCCACTATGTCGAGTACGACTACCTGATCATCAACGACGATTTCGGCCACGCGCTGGACGATCTCAAGGCGATTTTCCGCGCCAATCAGCTGCAACAGAAGCGCCAACAGGTACGTTTCGGCAAATTACTGGCCGAATTGCTCGGCTAATCAGTACTTCCCAAAACCGCTGCAAGGGCTTTACATTGGCACTTGCGGCGCGTTGAAGGGCTTGGTTAAAAAATCAGCGCTTCCCTAATCGCTGGTGATTTTTTAAACTGTTGAGTCCGCTCGCCCAACCGGGCAGCGCGCATCTTGCATTCGCTCCGAGGAATACCATGGCCCGCGTAACCGTTGAAGACTGCCTGAACCACGTGGAAAACCGTTTTGAGCTGGTCATGCTCTCTACCAAACGTGCCCGTCAACTGGCCACCGGCGGCAAAGAGCCACTGGTTCAGTGGGAAAACGACAAGCCTACCGTAGTAGCGCTGCGTGAAATCGCTGAAGGCCTGATGAGCTACGAGTTCATCGCCAACGCTGAAATCGTCGAAGACGAACCGCTGTTCGCAGCGTTCGAGGACGAGTCCAACGAGGCCGTCTAAGCCTATGCCTGGTCGACGTAGCACGGCGCGGGGTCACAGCGAACGGCAGGAGTCATCATGCCGAGCATAGACGCCCTCGCCGATCGCTTATCGACCTACCTCGGCAATGACCAGGTCAATCTGGTCCGCCGAGCGTATTTCTACGCCGAACAAGCCCACGACGGTCAACGCCGCCGCAGTGGCGAGGCGTATGTCACGCATCCTCTTGCCGTGGCCAATATTCTTGCCGACATGCACATGGACCATCAGAGCCTGATGGCGGCGATGCTGCATGACGTGATCGAAGACACCGGTATCGCCAAAGAAGCGCTGCAAGCGCAGTTCGGTGAAACCGTGGCCGAACTGGTCGACGGGGTCAGCAAACTGACCCAGATGAATTTCGAGACCAAGGCCGAAGCTCAGGCTGAAAACTTCCAGAAAATGGCCATGGCCATGGCCCGCGACATTCGCGTGATCCTGGTCAAGCTCGCCGACCGCCTGCACAACATGCGCACGCTGGAAGTGCTGTCCGGCGAAAAGCGCCGGCGCATCGCCAAGGAAACCCTCGAGATCTACGCGCCCATCGCCAACCGGCTGGGCATGCATGCCATTCGTATCGAATTCGAAGACCTCGGCTTCAAGGCCATGCACCCGATGCGTTCGGCGCGGATCTACCAGGCGGTCAAACGCGCCCGGGGCAACCGCAAGGAAATCGTCAACAAGATCGAAGAATCCCTCGGCCATTGCCTCGCAATCGACTGCATCCTGGGTGAAGTCAGCGGTCGCCAGAAACACCTCTACTGCATCTACAAGAAAATGCGCGGCAAACGTCGGGCCTTCAACGAGATCATGGACGTCTATGCGTTCCGGATCATCGTCGACAAGGTCGATACCTGCTACCGCGTGCTAGGCGCTGTGCATAATTTGTACAAACCGTTGCCGGGGCGCTTCAAGGATTACATCGCGATCCCCAAGGCCAACGGCTATCAGTCGCTGCACACGACATTGTTCGGCATGCACGGCGTACCGATCGAGATCCAGATCCGTACCCGCGAAATGGAAGAGATGGCCAACAACGGCATCGCCGCCCATTGGCTGTACAAATCCAGCGGTGACGAGCAGCCGAAAGGCACTCACGCCCGTGCCCGCCAGTGGGTCAAAGGCGTGCTGGAAATGCAGCAACGCGCCGGCAACTCGCTGGAATTCATCGAGAGCGTGAAGATCGACCGGTTCCCGGACGAGGTCTACGTGTTCACGCCCAAAGGCCGGATCATGGAGCTGCCGAAAGGCTCCACGGCGGTCGACTTTGCCTACGCGGTACACACCGACGTCGGCAACAGCTGCATCGCCTGCCGGATCAACCGCCGCCTCGCGCCGCTGTCCGAGCCGCTGCAAAGCGGCTCCACGGTCGAGATCGTCAGCGCGCCCGGCGCGCGGCCGAATCCGGCCTGGCTCAACTTCGTGGTCACCGGCAAAGCGCGCACGCATATCCGCCATGCACTGAAACTGCAACGCCGCTCGGAGTCCATCAGCCTTGGCGAACGCTTGCTGAACAAAGTGCTCAACGGTTTCGACAGTTCGCTGGAGAAGATCCCGGCCGAACGCGTCAAGGCGATGCTCACCGAGTACCGCCTCGAACTGATCGAAGACCTGCTCGAAGACATTGGCCTGGGCAACCGCATGGCCTACGTCGTCGCCCGCCGCCTGCTCGGCGAAGGCGAACAGTTGCCAAGCCCGGAAGGCCCGCTGGCGATTCGCGGCACCGAAGGTCTGGTCCTCAGCTATGCCAAATGCTGCACGCCGATCCCGGGCGACCCGATTGTCGGGCACCTGTCGGCGGGCAAAGGCATGGTCGTGCACCTGGACAACTGCCGCAACATCAGCGAAATCAGGCACAACCCGGAAAAATGCATCCAGCTCTCGTGGGCCAAGGATGTCACCGGCGAATTCAACGTCGAACTGCGCGTCGAGCTGGAACACCAACGCGGCCTGATCGCGCTGCTGGCCAGCAGCGTCAACGCGGCGGACGGCAATATCGAGAAAATCAGCATGGACGAACGCGATGGTCGCATCAGCGTCGTGCAACTGGTGGTCAGCGTCCACGATCGTGTGCACCTGGCCCGCGTGATCAAGAAGCTGCGCGCCCTGACCGGGGTAATCCGCATTACCCGCATGCGTGCATAACTCACATCTAACAAGGAGTCATACATGACCAAGACTGTTATCACCAGCGACAAGGCCCCGGCTGCCATCGGCACCTACTCCCAGGCAATCAAGGCTGGCAACACCGTCTACATGTCGGGCCAGATTCCTCTGGACCCAAAAACCATGGAACTGGTTGAAGGCTTCGAAGCCCAGACCGTCCAGGTGTTCGAGAACCTCAAAGCCGTAGCCGAAGCGGCCGGCGGTTCGTTCAAGGACATCGTCAAACTGAACATCTTCCTCACCGACCTGAGCCACTTCGCCAAGGTCAACGAGATCATGGGCAAATACTTCGACCAGCCATACCCGGCCCGCGCCGCCATCGGCGTTGCTGCCCTGCCAAAGGGTTCGCAGGTTGAAATGGATGCCATTCTGGTCATCGAGTAATGCGCACGGCGCGGCCTTCAAACGCCGCGCCGACTGCTCAGCAAGACAAGGTTTTGAAAGGATTCCACCATGCGCAAAGCGCTAGCTCTCCCGCTGCTCGCCATTTTCCTCGGCGGCTGCGCCAGCAACCCTGCCGATCGTGACATCAGCGGCACCTGGATCAACCAGGTGGCGATCGATGCCGCAGCCAAGGGCGGCCCCCTGCGCGAAGCGCTTCAGGCCTACGGCCCGAACCTGGAGTGGGACGTCAACACCAAGGCCAGCCAGGCCCGCTACACCAACGGTTTTGAGAACGTCGAAGGACGGCTGCTGGGCGAACAGTCCGGCGCCTGGAAAGTCGACTTCTATGGCAGCTCCGCCAGCGAGCTGAAACGTGATGGCGGACAACTGCAACAAGCTGCCAGCGACAACGAACCGGAGCAAGTCTTCGACCGCGCGCAGATCCCGGTGCCGGAAGGCGCGCCAATCGGCGCCAGCTTCGAACGCGCGCTGTATTCCGCCTACATGGGCGGCAGCTGGAAAATCGCCAGCGGTCAGGGTGAAGGCAACACCGTGCAGTTCCAGGCCGACGGCCAGGTCTCCGGTTTGCCGGGGGCCGACCGGTATGCCCTGTGCCTGGCAGGTGATTGCGCGTCGATGAGCAGCACCAATGACAACATGTGGCTGCAACTCAACGGGCAGGGCAATGCCTACATCTTTGCGCGCAAGGGCAAGGAACTGGAGATTTTCCAGGCGGTGAACACGGCACTGGCTGATGAAATGCCGCAGTACACGCCGGGCGAGCGCAAGTGGTTGCTCGAGAAGCAGTAACCCGCCTCTGAAACCACTGAAGATCAAATGTGGGAGCGAGCCTGCTCGCGAAAGCAGTGTGTCAGCCAAAGCAATGTTGTCTGACACACCGATTCGCGAGCAGGCTCGCTCCCACAGTAGTTTTTGGGGTGTCAGGGAGTCAGGGAGTCAGCATTTACCTTCGAGGATCGCCGCGTAGCCCTCGCGATAGCTTGGGTACGTTGGCATCCAGCCAAGGCCCTTGGCCCGCGCATTGCTGCAACGCTTGCTGCCAGTGCGCCGAACGCTGGCATCTTCCGCCCATTCGGTAACGCCCAGATATTCGCGCAGCCAGCCCACCACTTCGGCCAACGGCGCCGGTGCATCGTCGACGCCGATGTAGAAATCCTCCAGCTTCACGCCCTGCCGAGCCTTCTCCAACAGGAATGCCAGCAACCCCGCCGCGTCATCGGCATGAATCCGATTGCCATACAGCGGCGGATCAACGGCCACTCGATAACCTCGACGCACCTGAGTCAGCAGCCATTCACGGCCAGGGCCATAGATTCCGGTCAGACGCAGAATGCTCGCCGGGATGCCGCTCTTGAGCGCTACCTGCTCGGCTTCGAGCATCAATCGCCCGGAATAACCGGCAGCGACGGTCTCTGAGTTCTCATCCACCCACTCGCCATCCATCTGCCCATAAACGCTGCTGCTGGACACAAAGATCAGCCGCTCCGGCACCTGGCCGTAATCGTCCAGCCAGCTCAGTACGTTCTGCAGGCCCTGCACGTAAGCCGCGCGATACCCGGCTTCATCGTGATCAGTGGCAGCCGCGCAGTACACCAGGTAATCCACCGCCCCCACCGGCCAGGTCGCCGGGCAGTCTTCATTGAACAGGTCACCGGCAACGCCAATGACGCCATCGGGCAGGCGTGAAACGTCCCGGCGCAGGCCGTGAACTTCCCAGCCAGCAGCCAGTAATTGCGTGGCCAGACGACTGCCGACATCACCACAACCGGCAATCAAAACAGAAGGCGCGGACATCAAAAAACTCCCATCGGAAAGCGACAGACTAGCCCCGACAGATGACGAGCGGCTAGCAATCAAGGAAAAAAAGATACTCTATTACTTTTGTTAACAAGAATTACTTGCAATAATGCACGCCACTTTTGTTCTCGGCCTTACGAGGCCTGGAAGAGCATCTACGTTTTTCTATCTCAGGTCCGGCCAGCATGACACGCAATCAAACTCCCGCTTCGCCAACCAAACGACCTCGCGCCTTTAGCGCGGTGGCGGCACTGTTGCTCAGCCTGATGCTGGCACCGACCGCCGCTTTCGCCGACGCTCAGGCGCCGGCCACCCCGGCAGCCACCGAACAACACGCACCTGCTGCTGACGCGCCAGCCGCTGCTCCGGCCGCCACCGATCCAGTGCAAGCTGTCGATGCGGCCGACGTCCCTGAAGTTCTCGAAGCCGACAACACTCTGGGCATGGCCCACGACCTGTCGCCATGGGGCATGTACCAGAACGCCGACATCATCGTGAAGATCGTGATGATCGGTCTGGCCATCGCGTCGATCATCACCTGGACCATCTGGATTGCCAAAGGCTTCGAGCTGATGGGCGCCAAGCGTCGTCTGCGTGGTGAAATCGCCGCCCTGAAGAAAGCCACCACCCTTAAAGAAGCCAGCGCCACCGCGGGCAAGGAAGGCACCCTCGCCAACCTGCTGGTGCACGACGCGCTCGAAGAAATGCGCCTGTCGGTCAACAGCCGCGAGAAAGAAGGCATCAAGGAACGCGTCAGCTTCCGTCTCGAGCGCCTCGTCGCCGCTTGCGGTCGCAACATGAGCAGCGGCACCGGCGTCCTCGCCACCATCGGTTCCACCGCGCCGTTCGTCGGCCTGTTCGGTACCGTCTGGGGCATCATGAACTCCTTCATCGGCATCGCCAAAACCCAGACCACCAACCTTGCTGTTGTAGCGCCCGGTATCGCTGAAGCGCTGCTGGCCACCGCACTGGGTCTGGTTGCGGCGATTCCTGCAGTAGTGATCTACAACGTCTTCGCCCGCTCCATCGCCGGTTACAAGGCGCAGGTTTCCGATGCCTCGGCAGAAGTTCTGCTGCTGGTCAGCCGTGACCTCGATCACCAGCCTGAGCGCAGCTCGCAACCGCACATGGTGAAAGTGGGGTAATCGGCCATGGGCCTGCATTTGAAAGAAGGCGCAGACGACGATCTGGCCGAGAACCACGAAATCAACGTCACGCCGTTCATCGACGTGATGCTGGTGCTGTTGATCATCTTCATGGTGGCCGCGCCATTGGCCACCGTCGATATCAAAGTCGACCTGCCTGCCTCGACCGCCAAACCGGCGCCGCGGCCGGAGAAACCGGTGTTCCTCAGCGTCAAGGCTGACCAGCGCCTGTTCCTCGGTGAAGACGAAGTGAAGCCTGAAACACTGGGCGCCACCCTCGACGCCCGCACCAAAGGCAAGAAAGACACGACGATCTTCTTCCAGGCCGATAAAGGCGTGGATTACGGCGACCTGATGAGCGTGATGGATAACCTGCGCTCTGCCGGTTACCTGAAGGTTGGCCTGGTCGGACTCGAGAGCGCGGTCAAGAAATGATCACGACGCGCCATAAGCTGACGCGTTACAGCGGTAGCCTGGCCGTGGTGCTGGGCGTTCATGCGCTGGCCATCGCGCTGGCGCTGAACTGGACCGCCCGCCCGCCCATCGAATTGCCGCCGCAGGCAATGATGGTCGAGCTGGCACCGGTTCCGGCCCCGCCACCGCCTGCACCGCCAAAAGTCGTCACACCGCCACAGCCACCGGCTCCGGTTGAAGAGTTGCCGATTCCGAAACTGGCCGAAGCACCGAAAGCCGAAATCGCGGTGCAGAAGCCTAAACCGAAGCCCAAGCCTCAGCCGCCGAAGCCAGTCGAGAAGAAGCAGCCTGATCCGCCGAAGGAAAAACCTTCCGAGGAAAAACCGGCCGACACCCAACCGACTCAGGCGCCAACGGAGAAATCCGCCCAGCCTGCGCCAGGCCCGTCGCCTGCACAAATGGCCGCCAAGGCCAGTTGGCAAGGCACCCTGCTCGCGCATCTGGCCAAGTACAAAAAGTACCCGGCCAGCGCCCAGGCACGGGGCAAGGAAGGTCTGAACCGCCTGCGTTTTGTGGTCGATGGCGAAGGTAATGTGTTGTCGTTCGAACTGGTGGGCCGCTCCGGCAACGCCGATCTGGACCGGGCCACCCTGGAAATGATCCGCCGCGCACAACCGCTGCCCAAGCCACCGGCCGATATGCTGAACAACGGCTCGATCGAAATTGTTGCGCCGTTTGTTTACTCGCTGGAACGTCGCCGCTAAGCAACACTGCAATACCCTGTGGGAGCGAGCCTGCTCGCGAAGAGGTCGTGTCAGTCAGCACATGCTTGTCTGACCCACCGCTTTCGCGAGCAGGCTCGCTCCCACAGGGGTTATGTGGCGACGGTTAAATCGAGATAAAGGCACCGAAAGGTGCCTTTTGCATATCTGTACGCGGCAAACGGGCATTGCCCGGTGTCGCACTCCTCCCTCAGTCTGATAACGTGCGTCTATCGATTGCAGCCGGTATGCTTGGCCCGCATCTTCATGGACGCTTGCTATGACTCTCACAGAATTACGCTACATCGTTACCCTCGCCCAAGAGCAGCACTTCGGTCACGCGGCCGAGAAGTGCCACGTCAGTCAGCCGACCCTCTCCGTGGGCGTGAAAAAGCTTGAAGACGAACTCGGTGTGCTGATTTTCGAGCGCAGCAAAAGCGCCGTACGCCTGACCCCGGTCGGCGAAGGCATTGTCGCCCAGGCGCAAAAAGTCCTCGAGCAAGCCCAAGGCATCCGCGAGCTGGCCCAGGCCGGCAAGAATCAACTGACCGCCCCGCTGAAAGTCGGCGCCATCTACACCGTCGGCCCGTATCTGTTCCCGCACCTGATTCCGCAACTGCATCGGGTCGCCCCGCAGATGCCGTTGTACATCGAAGAAAACTTCACTCACGTTCTGCGCGACAAACTGCGCAACGGCGAACTCGACGCGATCATCATCGCCCTGCCGTTCAACGAAGCCGACGTGCTGACCCTGCCGCTCTACGACGAACCGTTCTACGTCCTGATGCCGGCCCAGCACCCGTGGACGCAAAAAGAAACCATCGACGCCGGCCTGCTCAACGACAAGAGCCTGCTGCTGCTCGGCGAAGGCCACTGCTTCCGCGATCAAGTGCTGGAAGCCTGCCCGACCCTGACCAAGGGCAACGACGGCGCCAAGCACACCACGGTCGAATCCAGTTCACTGGAAACCATTCGGCACATGGTCGCCTCCGGCCTGGGCATCTCGATCCTGCCGTTGTCGGCGGTGGACAGCCATCACTACGCCCCGGGCGTGATCGAAGTGCGTCCGCTGTCGCCGCCGGTGCCGTTCCGCACCGTGGCCATTGCCTGGCGCGCGAGCTTCCCGCGGCCGAAAGCCATCGAGATCCTCGCCGACTCCGTTCGCCTGTGCTCGGTGGCCAAGCCAGCGGCACCGGTTACGGCCGGTTAAGCGAGCGTCATGACTGAGTTGTCGCAAGTGTCGGTGACGGCACTCAAGGGTGTCGGCGAAGCCATGGCCGAGAAATTGGCCAAGGTCGGCCTGGAGAATCTCCAGGACGTGTTGTTCCACTTGCCGCTGCGCTATCAGGATCGCACCCGCGTGGTGCCGATCGGTGCACTGCGGCCGGGACAGGACGCCGTGGTCGAAGGCACCGTCAGCGGCGCCGACGTGGTCATGGGCCGGCGGCGCAGCCTCGTCGTCCGTTTACAGGACGGCACTGGCGGCCTCAGCCTGCGCTTCTACCACTTCAGCAACGCGCAAAAAGAAGGCCTCAAGCGCGGCACGCGGATTCGCTGCTACGGCGAGGCCCGGCCCGGCGCGTCCGGCCTTGAAATCTACCACCCGGAATACCGCGCCATCACGGGCGACGAACCACCACCGGTGGATGAAACTCTGACCCCGGTCTACCCGCTCACCGAAGGCCTGACACAGGCGCGGCTGCGTCAGTTGTGCATGCAGACCCTGGCGATGCTCAAGCCTGCCACCCTGCCCGACTGGCTGCCGACCGAACTGGCCCGCGACTATCAACTGGCGCCACTGGCCGATGCGATCCGTTACCTGCACAACCCGCCTGCCGATGCCGATGTCGACGAACTCGCCCTCGGTCATCACTGGGCGCAACATCGCCTCGCCTTTGAAGAGCTGCTGACACATCAACTGTCGCAGCAGCGCCTGCGTGAAAGCATGCGTTCACTCCGTGCGCCGGCCATGCCGAAAGCCACAAAACTGCCGCCGAAATACCTGGCCAACCTCGGTTTCAAACCGACCGGCGCCCAGCAACGGGTCGGCAACGAAATCGCCTACGACCTCAGTCAGCACGAACCGATGCTGCGGCTGATTCAGGGCGACGTCGGCGCAGGCAAAACCGTGGTCGCCGCCCTCGCCGCGCTGCAAGCACTGGAAGCTGGCTATCAAGTCGCGCTGATGGCGCCGACCGAGATTCTCGCCGAACAACACTTCATCACCTTCAAGCGCTGGCTCGAACCGCTGGGCATTGAAGTCGCGTGGCTAGCCGGCAAGCTCAAAGGCAAGAATCGTGTCGCGGCGCTGGAACAGATCGCCAGCGGTACGCCGATGGTGGTCGGCACCCACGCACTGTTCCAGGACGAAGTGCAGTTCAAGAACCTCGCGCTGGTGATCATCGACGAACAACACCGCTTCGGCGTCCAGCAACGCCTGGCGCTGCGGCAGAAAGGCGTCGGCGGGCGCATGTGTCCGCACCAGTTGATCATGACCGCCACACCGATCCCACGGACGTTGGCCATGAGCGCCTACGCCGACCTCGACACTTCGATCCTCGACGAACTGCCGCCCGGGCGAACCCCGGTCAACACTGTGCTGGTCACCGACACGCGCCGCGTCGAAGTCATCGAACGCGTGCGCAGTGCCTGCGCCGAGGGCCGTCAGGCCTATTGGGTGTGCACGCTGATTGAAGAGTCGGAAGAGCTGACCTGTCAGGCCGCCGAAACCACCTTCGAAGACCTCACCGCGGCCCTCGGCGAGCTGAAAGTCGGGCTGATTCACGGGCGCATGAAGCCTGCGGAAAAAGCTGCGGTCATGGCCGAATTCAAGGCCGGCAACCTGCAACTGCTGGTCGCCACCACGGTGATCGAAGTCGGCGTCGACGTGCCCAATGCCAGCCTGATGATCATCGAAAACCCCGAGCGCCTCGGCCTCGCGCAACTGCACCAGTTGCGCGGCCGGGTCGGTCGGGGCAGCGCGGTCAGCCATTGCGTGCTGCTCTACCATCCGCCGCTGTCGCAGATCGGCCGTCAGCGGCTGGGCATCATGCGCGAGACCAACGACGGTTTTGTCATCGCCGAAAAAGACCTCGAACTGCGCGGCCCCGGCGAAATGCTCGGCACCCGCCAGACCGGTCTGCTGCAATTCAAGGTCGCCGACCTGATGCGCGACGCCGACCTTTTGCCGGCCGTGCGCGATGCCGCGCAAGCGCTGCTGGAACGCTGGCCGACGCACGTCAGCCCATTGCTCGACCGCTGGCTGCGCCACGGGCAGCAATACGGCCAAGTGTGAGCACCGTCGCAGTTTCTGACAGCTCGTTCCGACAGAGCTGGTTATACTCCTGCAATTGTTTCAAAAACGGATACAGACCATGACCGAAGCTGCTCTCGCCCCCGAATCTCCGCACGCTCCGTCTGTAATTCGGCTGCTGCTCAACAAGCTGGGCGTCGCCTACGAAGAAGTGCTCGACCACCACGGCCTCAATGCCTCGCGCAAAGTGCAAGCCGTGTTGCTGGACGACGCCGTTGGCGCCCTGATGGTGCTGTTCCCGCAGAGCCAGTTGCTGGATCTCAACCGCCTCGCCGAACTGACGGGCCGTCGCCTGACCGCCGTCTCGACCGAGCGCCTGGAAAAGATGCTCGGCAAACACAGCCTGAGCCTGCTGCCGGGCCTGCCGGCACTGACCAGTTCGCCGTGCCTCTATGAAGAAAGCCTGCTGCGCGAACCGACGTTGCTGATCAACTCCGGTGAGCCGGGCCTGCTGCTGGAAATCGCCAGCGAAGACTTCAAGACCATGCTGACCAAGGCCAGCGCCGCCAACTTCGGCGAAGCTCTGAGCAGCATCCGTCCCAACCTCGACCGCCCGGACGACGACCGCGAGGAAATCACTCAGGCCGTGCAAGCGTTCACCGCGCGGCGCATCCAGCAGCGTCTGGAAGCGACCATCGAGATTCCGCCACTGGCGGAAACGGCACAAAAAATCATCAAGCTGCGCGTCGACCCCAACGCGACCATCGACGACATCACCGGCGTGGTCGAAACCGACCCGGCGCTGGCCGCGCAAGTGGTGAGCTGGGCGGCGTCGCCGTACTACGCCTCGCCGGGCAAGATTCGTTCGGTGGAAGACGCGATCGTTCGCGTGCTGGGTTTCGATCTGGTGATCAATCTGGCGCTGGGCCTGGCCCTCGGCAAGACCCTGAGCCTGCCCAAAGACCACCCGCAACACACCACGCCGTACTGGCAGCAATCGATCTACACCGCCGCCGTCATCGAAGGCCTGACCCGCGCCATGCCGCGCGCCCAGCGCCCGGAAGCTGGCCTGACCTACCTCGCCGGCCTGCTGCACAACTTCGGTTACCTGCTGCTGGCCCACGTCTTTCCGCCGCACTTCTCGCTGATCTGCCGTCACCTGGAGGTCAACCCGCACCTGTGCCACAGCTACATCGAGCAACACCTGCTCGGTATCAGCCGCGAACAGATCGGCTCGTGGCTGATGCGCTACTGGGACATGCCGGACGAGCTGGCCACCGCCCTGCGCTTCCAGCACGACCCAGGCTACGACGGCGCCTACGCCGAATACCCGAACCTCGTGTGCCTGGCCGTACGCCTGCTGCGTGGTCGCGGGATTGGCTCGGGACCGGATGAAGACATCCCCGACGCCCTGCTTGAACGCGTCGGCCTGAGCCGCGACAAAGCCAACGACGTCGTCAGCAAAGTCCTCGAAGCCGAAGTCCTGCTGCGCGAACTCGCTTCGCAGTTCAGCCAGGCCTAAACGCAAACAGACCCGCTCCCCAAGGATCACCAAAATCCCTGTGGGAGCGAGCCTGCTCGCCAAGAATCCAACCCGGTCTACCTGACTCAACACAACCCCTTGTGGCGAGGGAGCTTGCTCCCGCTCGGCTGCGCAGCAGTCGCAAAACAGCCGGCAGGGTGTGTCAGGTAAAACTCGGTTTTCAGGATTTGGGGCCGCTCCGCAGCCCAGCGGGAGCAAGCTCCCTCGCCACAAAAGCTCTTCTCATCAAGACTCGGCTCAAGCCTTCGGCTTGGCCTTTCTCGGCTTCAAATACTTCATCAGCCCCTGAAACCACATCACCAGTGCCGGGTTGCCCTTGATCTGGATCGACTTGTCCTGAATCCCCTGCATGAACGCCAGTTGCTTGTTCTTCGCCTGCATCGTGGCAAAACCATACGCAGCATCTTTAAAGGCAATCGCAAACGCAGGCTCGGCATACGTGCCGGACTTGCTGGTGATCCGCTGATCCTTCACGAGGAAATGCCGCGCCACTTTCCCGTCCAGGGTCTGTAGCTGGAACACCAATTCCTTGTCACCCAACTGCTGCTGGAACGCAGGATTTTTCCGACTGGCCTTACCCATCAACAGACCCAGCATCCACAGTAGAAAACGAAATTTCATGCACACAGCCTCAAAAGGAAAATGAACGGCCGGGGCAGTGTAGCGACTTCGCGCCATAACGCCACTATCCAATACCGTTAGAAGACGATCCCCCGTTTTCCCCGCACGATGACCGCCAAGTCACACTTTCAAAGCAACGTCCTACACCACCAGACACACATTTCTGTAGGAGCTGCCGAAGGCTGCGATCTTTTGATCTTCCACCCCGCAAATCTATGGGAAATTTCCTGCAACCCGCAGGGCTGTTCATGAACTAGGCGCTTTGGATGGTTATCGATAGCCTCAGTGCGTCACCGAAGAACGGTGACTCGGATGTGCAAGTCCGAATCTCGGGGCAAATCAATTTAACTGCTCAGGATTTACACCGATGACCGACGAAACATTCGCCTCCGATGCAACCTCCCCCTACGAATCCCCCAACTCAAAGAAATTCCACGAAGCCGCCGAGCGCGCCCTCGACCACCACTTCAAACCCGCCGTCGAACCCCGAGCCAAACGCCAGGGCGGCCTCTTCAGCCTCTCCCCCGGCACCGACGCCGAAGCCCTCATGGCCAATGCCTCGGAAGACCTGCTGTCGATCAGCGTCATCGCCTCCGACCTGGCCGACGACCTCGAAGGCTCACGCCGCTCAGTGGCGCTGGCCTTGAGCAGAATGGCGGACGGAGTGCGATTGATGGTGGAAGGCATGCTTGATCACATTGAAGTGCGGAGTACGCCGACCAAGCCGTGAGGCGATTTGCGGATGCAAAAAGGGGACGTTAAGTCCCCTTTTTGATGAACCTCTAAAAACCCAGACACAAAAAAGCTGCCAATCACGGCAGCTTTTTTGAGAATCCGAAACCGTCAGCCAGCCAGTCGACCGACAGGTTCAAAATCAATGCCTTTGGACAGTGCGACATCCAGAAAGCGGCTGCGCTTACCGGAACGCTTGGCCAAAACTTCACGAGCTTCAGCCTGGAACCGGGCAGCCATCATAGGCTTGGGTTCATGCTTGGACTTTTTCATGGAAACCTCTCGGGTCTCGAAATTTGACTGGATAGCCCTATCTGACAGCGCTACCGGCCTCCGCGATTCTTGGACATGGATAACCAATGGCAATTTGAAGGTCGAGAGTAGCGACATTTGAAAGATTTTGAATAGCCGCCAGAAACACTCTGATATTGATTATCTGATCGAAGCAAACAGCACCACAGCTCAGTGGCGGATCGAGATGTCTGGGTTAAAAGGGACGGTGACTCCCCTTCTTATCAGCCCGTGTTCACCACTGACACGTTCTCTCAGGTGAGACATCCATATTGAAATCGTGCTTGAACGAGTACTTTTTTTCAGACTTGTAGTTTTTATACGTCATCGAATCAACACGACCACCCTGAGTGACCATTTGATACTCACCTGCCAGCGCGCCGTCAGTCACCTCTGTCCAGGTAGTCGTGTACTGATAGGGACGCCCATATACCAATTCTTCTTGTTCAGTATCGCGATGAACGAGGCCAATAGTCTCCTTGGATTTACTGTACTTGACGCCAGCACCGCTCCATTTGGTAGCAGAGTCAAAATAGGTTCTGAATTCAAAATTGATATTTTTACCTTCCTGCGAGCGGAAGCAATAAACGCTGGTAATGACTTCACTGAAGGCCGTCGACGGCAACACCAACATCAGCAATAAAAGCAATTTTTTCACAAATCCCTCTCACCCAATTTTTCTGAAAAGCCAACTCGGCCTCGACAGCGCACGGCGTCAACTAAAGCGAGTAATCCATCACTTCTTTCAACTGCCAACACTGCCCACGCTCAAACCGATACTCGAAGACATAGTCGGTATCCGGCTTCTGCAGGATTGCAGTCGCTTTGTTGCCCCGCTCTTCCTTGACGGTCAACGTCAGGCCCTGGGCCTCTCGCTTTGCCAGATCCGGAATGATTGGAAACTTGAGTTCATCACCGCTGAGGCTGCGCTTTTGCAGCTCCGGCTCGGGATCGCCCGCTACCGTCGTGACCATCTGCAGTGGCTGCTGGACGAAGGCTTTTTGCACATCCGCGTGTTCGGAAAACGTCGCGAGGAACACTGAAAACTCGGGTGAAGGACAAGCAGCACTGGTCACGCCGTCGTTGGTTTTGGGCGACTTCTGGCGCAGGTCCTGTTGATGCTTTGAATCGGCAATGATCTTTGCATCGAGGTCTGCCAGACGCTTTTTGATACTCGCCGCATCCTTGTAGGCGCACACAACATTGACACCGTTTTCAAGGTCTCGACCGTCGCGGCAGTCCTGCAACTCGGGGTCTGGTGGATCACCGCGAAAAAAACGCAACGACAACTGCTCGCCCTGCTTGATGAGTGGCAATTCCAGCGTCCAATAGGTGTAGCCTTCGAAACCACCGTTTGACTCTTTTTGCCTCATGAGCACGTACAAGGACTTCCCCGCTCGCTCAGGGAATTTGCGTTCAAAGAAAAACACCGATGTGACTTCATCACCTATGAGCGGCGCCACAAACGAGAGTTCTGGCTTCGTGGCATTCATCGTCGTGTAAAAAACCTCACCACCGGGGACGTAGGCACCTGTCGTCTGACCTTTGAGCGTGTTCTTCAAGAACAACACGGTGATCTTCTGCTCGCCCACCGATGCCACCACCGGCGGATGCATTTGCTCGATGGTTTGCAGGTCATTAGCCGTTGCCGGTGGCGCGGTAAGACCGATGATCGATACGAGCATGCACACACATCTTGAAAACCTGGTCACTTCCATTACTTCCTTGTTGATCGACGAATTGATCAATCTTCAATAACTAGCGCGAGGGCATCACGATGATTTGGTGGCGCCACATTTCAGCTCTTTGATTTGCTCGTTCTGAATCGGAATCACGCAGGCCAGCCGCTTCTCCCCGGGCGCGCTGCGTTCGGTCAGGCTGAGCGTTACGTGTAACCCATCCTCGGCGAACGCATGATCCTTGAAACCCGCATCGGCATAGTCGCTCCAGAACGTTTTGCCATCGAAGCTGCAAAACTGTCTGGCAGACAGCACTCTCCAGTTGCCGTCGGGCGCGAGGATCTGAACAGTCAGGCAAGGATTGCTGAAGGTACTAACGTAGCGAGCCACGACATCGCCGTAGCGTTGAGAGGCAGATTGAGACACTAAACTGATATTGGGCACATCACTTGGTCGATCAGAGGCGATAGCGTCCAGATAACCAGCACGCTCAAGACTTATCCGTGCCACACACAAGCTGACCATCAAGGACTGTGCTTGAGAGCCAGGTTGGACTTCTGTGGCTTCCAGCAGGCACGTTGTGTCGCGCAACTTGAGCCAGGCACGTTGTGAATCTTTGGCGATCGCCATGAAAGCCTTGGCTTCTGCTGGGTCTTCTGCTCGCTCAGACGCGAAGCGCGCCATCAGTTTTTTGTAACTGGCATTCAGTTTAGCGTCGGCCGCCTTACCTTCGGCTTCAACGCATTCAAGGTATTGCCAGCTCACTGTAATGACTTTGCAAGTGTCCTCAGCGAACGCGGCTGAAGCGAACAACAACCCAAAGGACAACGCGATAAAGCGCACCAACCTGTTCAATTTTTCATTCCCTGATGTGCAGTTCGCTCAATGACTCGTCGCGGAATCTTCTGTGCCTTGCCAGCGGCTGCCATTGCTTCGCCGTACTCGCGGTAATAACGCTGTGCTTCGTCTTTCTTGTTCAATCGCCACAGTGAATCCGCGATGTTCAGCATCAGCACCGTGCGCTTGCCGACCGCCTCAACACCGCGATAAAACTTCAGCGCCAGTTCATCTCTACCGCCCTCGGCCAGGTAAAAACCCAGGTCGTTGTAGGCCTGAACGTTTTGCGCCGGGGGATGGCAGGCCATGTAGGATTCGGGGCTTAAAAAGTCCAGGCTGCCTTCGATGGAGTCAGCGCGGGACTGCGCAGTTTTAATCGTCGAGATGTATTTCAACCAGTCCTTTGGGGACTGCGTTTCCAGGGTGGGTGTGAGGACTTCGCCATCGTCCGAAAACCACTGATTACCCACCCATTTGCCGAGACAAAAACGAGGAGAGCGCTCAGCCAGCACGCAACCGGTCTCCATCGAAATCACATCGCAATGCTGTTGCGACACCAGTTTTTCTTCTTGATTCTCATCAGACAACATGCCGAAGACGACCGGGTCGAGCAACAAGGTTTTCTTGTCAGGGCTGAGCCAATCGGAGTGTCCATCGGCGCCAACGTCGGCGCTGAAGACTGGGAAGGTTTTGCCATTGGCGGTGAACCATGCAGTCGTCGAATCCACACCGGGCAACGTCCATTTCGTCGCCCGAAACGTCACAGTATTTCCGTTCACGCCTACTACTGGCGGATCCTCGGCAAAGGCACTGGCGGTGGCCAACAGACTGCCGAGCAACACCCACTTAACGCTGGCCATATTCAATCCTTTTTACCGCCGGGCTTGGAGATTGCAGCTGTCTTTTGCTAACCCCATACGCCTCAATCAGCTCCTCCCAGGAACCCTTCGAACCAAACGAACGCTGGGTATTATCGAAGCTGTATTGCTCCAGTCGCCCGGCCGTCGAGTAATACCCGTGCCACTCCGGGCAGGCACCGCAACCGCCGTAACCACCGATTGAAACTAGGCTGCCCTTGCTGCCCGTCACGCAATCCATCGCCACCACCACGTTGCTCAGCATCTTCGTCTTCGCACCGTCGGAGGTACGTTGCAGAACTTTGCCGACATCTCGCCGCAGCACCTTGCCGCCGATGTTGATCGTTTGGTCTGAGCAGACCGCGATCAGGTGGGTTTCCGCGTCATCCACTGCCACCGATCGGCAGGACGACACCAACACCACTTCAACCCCGCCACACTGCATGACATCGCGCTGGGTGTAGGCATCCGCCGGCGCTGCAAACGCAGGCGCGCAGAGCAGCAACACGAGGCTGCCCGCGAGATAAAACTGATTCATCGAGAATTCCCTTTCGCCGTTAACCGGCCTGTTTTTCCGTCAGGCATTTTGCGTAGCCATCGGCGAACCTGGCGTCGAAGGACAACGCCACCGGCTCGTCCAGTTCCGCCGAGGTGTTGAGTAATATGCGTGTCGCCGGGGTGTATTTGACCCAGCCAATGGTCCCGGTGCCGTTGGTGTCGAAGAACAATTGGGCGCACACCATTTCTCCGTCGTCCTCATCAATCAGCAGATTGACCTTGTCCTTGCCGACATACTGAAACGGGAAGTTGCTGCTCCTGACCAGTTCAGTCAGGTAGCCGTAGCAACTGACTTCACTGGCACTCGCGGGCATAGCGAAAGGCAAAAGCAGCAACACGCTTAGCACGCTGCGAATGAAAAAACGGTTCATCCCAACATCCTTATTCAAGCGGCGGCGATTCCGCGTCGGTCATCGTCAGCAGGCGGAATTCGTTGTTCACAAATTCGTAGTAACGATCCCGATTGACGCTTTCCAGCGAATTGCCCTGGGCGTCTACTTCACCATCGAGGGAAATCCCGGTGATGAAGATCAAGCGGCTGTCGGGGTGGTAGAGCATGGCGAACGTGCTGCCGTCGTAGGCATTCGGCAGCCCGCCGACCACTTCTCCGGTGCGCGCATCGAGCACTTCGGCGCAGATGGCACCGCCGCCACAACCCAGTGGGTTGATGATGTAGTGGCCGGCGAAGTTGACCTTGCCTTTCAGGGCATTCGCTCGCGCACTGTCCATCACCGGGTTGCTGTTTTCCTGCGGCACCAGCGCAGGGTGAGTGCCGGTGAAGACCGGGGTGACGGTGTAATCCTTGAAATCCGGGTCGGCGGCGCAAGCCATGGAAGAGACCGCCAGCAGCAAGCTGCCGAGTAGAACCAAAAATCCTTTCACGCTGTAACTCCTTAATGGAAGACCTGAAAAAACAACGGCTGCCGGCTTATTTCTGATTGCCCGGATTGACCAGACTCAATTCCCCATCGCGATACAGCACCTCGCACCCGACCCACGCCGGATCAACCTGCGGCATCACCGCCGACGGCTTGCGCAATTCCCTCAACAACGTCGAGCCGTGGGACAAGCGCCCGCCCATCCGCGCAATCACCGCCCGCGCCGTTTGGTAATGCGCATGCCGCCCCGGATCGAGGGTGTCTTCGAGCAAAATATCCTCGCCCAGAATGCCCTGCACCTGCCCCGGATAAATCATGAATCCGGTGGCCTGCTCCGCACCTTCGCGCCCGTCCTGCCAGAAGCTGCCGTCACGACTGCGAACGTCCGGATGCGGTGCGAACCAATGCTCGCGATCCGCTAACGGCATGGCGTGGTGCAGGCGGAAGAAAATGCGCATCAGGTTGTCGCGGTACCACTCGCGCACTTGCAGGTAGTAGCCGCGCAGGCCCGGCAGGCCGGTGGAATGCGCGAAGCGGATCAGCCCTGACCATTGCGGAAATGGCTGGAGCGGCAGTTCGCTCGACGCCGGCCGAGGGGTGCCGGGATCGGTCTCCCACGGCAATCGATGCGGACTGTTTTCAAGGTTGTCGTAAGCGGTCGGCGGGCGCCCCAGCCAATCGCCGCCACTGCTGGCCAGCGCCGTGGCGATGCACAGATTGCCTTGCACGACGAACACGTAAAACCGGGTGAACCAGTCCGCCAGTTGCTGGCCGTCAGCTTTTTGGGCGACGAGTTCGGCCAGCTCTTTATCGAAGCGCTGCAAGCCATGTTCAAGGCTCAGCAGATGCCCGCGGGCGATGCGTTGCATGCGCAGGAACAGCGGCAGCGAACGCAGCAGCTTCAGCGGTTGCCACGGCAGATGCGGAGTCGCGCCGCCGACTTCACCGGCGTAGTTGCTGGCGCTGATGCCCCAGTCGGCGAGGCGGGCGAGAAACAGGTCATTGTTGATGTAGGACGCGCCGCCAAACACTGCGGTGAATGGCTCGTTGTCCTGCAACACCCGCGCATCCCAACGCGCCATGATCGCCGGAATGCTCGCCGCCGCCCGGCGCTGGGCGTACTCGACAAAAACGCTCGGTTGCGGTGGCAGGATCTCGGCGATGTTGGCGGCGGTCAAGTGTCGGCGCCAACCGTAGTCGCTGATCGGCCGGTATTGCAGCAGCCACAGTTGCGCACCGTCCCAGGCCCATTCGACGTCGCCGGGTACGTAGTGGAAAACGCGCAGCACGTCTTGCAGAAACTGCCACAGCAGCGCTTCGGTCAAACCGTGCGTGGCGGTAAATGCCCCGCTGCGCCAGGCCTCGCCGACCCGCGACAAGACGGCCCGTTCAGGGCTGACGTGACCATCGGCCAGCGACTCCAGATGACCTTCAACCCATTCCAGCTCTACCGACAGATGCCGCACAAACGCGATCCCGGAAACCTGCGGCGTGATGAAACGCTGCACCACCACTTCCTCGACGCCTTCGGCGGTCAATTCGGCGATGCGCTTCGGTACGTTGGCACGCGGCTCGCGCAGGTAAGTGGTGCTCAAACCGGCATTCGCCGAGTCGGCCTGATCCTCGCCATAACTGGAGGAGCGCACCGCCCAGGTCACGTCGGGTTGCGCGGCGAGAAACGCAGACAGACGCGGATCATCGCAATCGTTGAGGGTCAGCGCCGCCGGCACCGCTTGCCTTGCCAGTTCAGCGAGGCGCAAACGGCCGCCCTTGGTGTGCGCGACAAAACCACGCTCGCCGGACTCCAGCCACGCGGCAAATTCGGCCGGGGAGTCGATCCACGGGTAATGACCCCAACCGGGTTTGAGGCTGATGGTCAAATCGGCGCGAGCGAGAATCGCCGACCACGCCGCCGCTTGCTCGATGCCGAGCACGTTGTCCTGATCGCCCCACACCAGCTCGACCGAATCGGTGATCCACTCCAGCAACGGCAGCGCGGTGTCAGCGCGAACCAGATCCCAATGCGGCACAAATGCCCGGCAACGCGCATAACCGGCGCCCATGCGCCGATACTGCGCGGGCGTCCAGGTCTGGTTGGAAAACTTGCGTGCAAACAGCGTCGGTTTGTTCGACAGCAACCAGTGGATGGTCTTGCGGATCGGCAACGGCGACATCAGCGCCGGCAACCGCCGTTGCCATAAAAAAGCACCGACCGGCGCCAACAAAACACTGCGAGAAAAATGCCCGGGCCGACGTTGCAGCGCATGCAGCACCAGCAACGCGTTGACCCCGACCGCCATAATCGAGCTGCCCTGCTGCGTCATTGCCAGCAAGGTTTGCGCATAGTGCGCAAGATCCTCGCAGGGCGGCTGCGGGTTGGCGCCGAAACCGGGCAATTCCAGCGGCACCACCTCGTAGCGCTGAAAGTGCGGCAGCGCGTCATCCCACCAATCGGCGGCGCTGCCGTTGCCGGCCAGCAGGTACATCAAGGGCTTGCTCATCGGCGATCCTCAGGCCAGATCGCGCAGCGCGGCGTCGAGGGTCGGATAGCGGAACGAATAACCCGCCTCGCTCAAACGCTGCGGCACCACACGCTGACCGTCGAAAAACAGCTGCGCCATCTCCCCCGCCAGCGCCCGCACTGGCGCAGCAGGAATGTGGAACCACACCGGGCGTTTGAGGACCTTGCCGACATTCTCGGCGAACGCTGCCTGACTGACCGTTTCCGGCGCGACCATGTTGTAGGTGCCGCGCAGGTTTTCATCGTGGAAGGATCGAGCGATCACCTGAATCACATCGTCGCGGTGCACCCAGCTCATGATCTGCTGGCCGTCACCCATGCGCCCGCCGAAGCCCAGGCGAAACGGAATCAGCAACGGCAACAACGCACCGCCCGGACCAAACACCACGCCGAGACGCAGCACCACCTGGCGCACGCCAAATTCAGTGGCCGGTTGCGCCGCCGCCTCCCAGCGCGCACAGAGTTCGGCCATGAAACCGTCGCCCTTGCTCGCCTGCTCATCGAGGCTCTCACTGGCATCGCGCACGCCGTAGAAACCGATGGCCGAGGCTTGAATCCACAGCGCCGGTTTTTGCTTTGTGGTCTTCAGCCAGGCCATCAGCGCTTGGGTGGTGCCGACCCGGCTGGCGAGCAGTTGCGCCTGACGCTTGGGACTCCAACGGGGGCCGGCGACGGGAGCGCCGGCAAGATTGATAACTACGTCGAAGGCTTCTTCGTGACTGAGTTCGCTGAGCGAATGCACGCAGCGGGTACGGCCGTTGAACAGGTTGGCCGCGTTCAACGGATCGCGCGTCAGGACGTTGACCGAATGGCCGGCGTCGAGCAGTTGGTTGACCAAGGCTTCACCGATAAAACCAGTGCCGCCGGTTATCAGCACGCGTTTGTAGGCGCTACCGGTAAACGGGTCGGATGGGCTCGGAGTCTTTACTGAAGGGGATTTCCGCCGGTCATGCCGGTGGAGCCAGAACAGCGGCGGCAACAATACCAGCAACGCAAAACTATCGAGCCACAGGTGCGACCAGACCTGTTGTTGCGCTGACAGCCACATGTCCTGCGGTGCCCATAACAGGATGCCGGCGATCAACCATCCCCACACTGCCGGGGCTTTCAAGCGATTGCCCAAGTGCACCAACGCAAGCATGTACAACGAATAGCTTTGCAGCGTCGCGCCGAACAGCGCGAGCCACCAGACTTGTTGTTCGTGGCCGGCGGCGGGTACTGCGTCGGCGCCCCAGAATGCGAGTTCGAGTGTGTGCAAATAGCCGTCGAGTAAACCGGAGTGACCGGCCCAGGTCAGGGTGAGACCGGCGAGTATGTGCACGATCGCGGCGGCGTATAGCCACAGCACTAGCGCGGGGCGAAGCGAGGTCGAGGGGGCTGGCATTCCGTGTCCTGAGCGCATTCCTTGGGGGTGGGGAGTTTAAAGGAAAAGCGTCGTGTTTCGGGGAGTGTCAGTAGCAATAACTGGGTTTGATTGGCGTGGCGGCGTTCTTTTTCAGTTCACCCAAACGATAAATGGATCCTTTGTGGCCCCTCGCTACGCCCAGCTCATAACAGGCCGCCGCTCGGGACAGGTCCTTTGTCACCAGCTCACCGCGTTCGAAAGAGGAGCCTAATGCGCCCAGGGCCTGGACGCTGCCCATGGTCGCAGCACGGATCAATGCCTTTTCAGCCAACTCTGGATGTTGGCATGTACCTACGCCAGCAATTGTGTTGCCGTCACAGTAATACAAGGAAAGTGTCAGCGCGCCGTCGGCCGAGGTCTCCGCTGCCGCTTTGATCAGCGCCTCCACCTGTTCTGTTGGCAACTGCGGTGCCATGCCAGAAAGGCTCAAACTTACGGCACTCAAACTGGCTTCCGGGTCTCCGGAGCGCGCTGCGCACAGATTATTTTCCAATGCCGCCTCGAAAAGCTCTCCGGTGAGACGGTATTGCTCCAGACCACCCAGCCCGCTAAAAGCTTGGGCGCGTTGACGACAAAAACTCTCCTCGACACTCAACATGGGCTTACTCGCCACTATCAAATCTTTCTCACTGATCGACCAATCCTCAACGCCTTCAAGCACCCAACATGCCTGACGAGAAAAGTTGAAAATCTTGATATTGCTGTTGCCCGCTCGCTTATCTACGACGTTGACGTGACTGGTGTCGATCTCTTCTATCGCAACTCCAGGCGTCTTACCGGGCACGATCGCCGCCATTAACGGGTAGGTAAAAGAAGTGCCCCTGACACCCGAGGTCGAAGGCTCAAAAGTACTTCGATCCTTTCCCGCTACCGGTTTCAACACCAGCGACTTGACCGTCAACGCCGTGAGACGGCGTTGTGATTCGCTGTTGGCGGAAAACGCCGTCAGGAAAGGCGCGAACTCCTCCGACGGACAAGCGTCGCTGGTCGGCGCCGTCGAAGCACTCTTGTCGGACGCTAGAGCAGGGACGATCTTGTCCAGATACGCCGAGCGCTCGCGACTCATTCTGGCGATGCACGAGTTGACTGCGACCACATGCGCCGGCATCCCCGTCTCGATCTCGAATGCTTCCAAAGGGCAGTTCGCATCGCGCAATTTCAGCCACGCACGTTGCGACTCTTTAACCTTCGCCGCGTACTCCGCACCCAAGGCTGGATCTGTTCGATAGTCAGACTCAAGCCGCGTCATCAGTTGCTTGTAGCTGACGTTCAGCTGCGCATCGGCAGCCTTCATCACCGCCGTCGAGCAGGGCACCATTTCCATACTTGAGGTGACTTGGCTGCAATCATCCTGCGCATACGCCGCCGAGACGGGCAGCAACAACGAGGCCAGCAGGGTAAAAACAAAACGGTTCACTGTGTTCATCCTTGAGTCATTCAGGTTTTGCGTTGGGTGAATCGGGTGACGCACTGCTTCGGTCTGTTCATTTCCCAGTAAGTGCTGAGCAACACCTTGCGTTTTTTGTCGACGCGCAGGTTGACGAAACCGTCGCCGCAATCCGGCTGCAGCTCTTTGAAGGTGCCGGTTTTGGCTTGATAAACGAAAACTCTGAAGTAGTCGTAAGTGCCCATGCCGTCATCCAGCTGCCAGATCGCGAAATCTTTGGCACCGTCGAAATTGAAGTCCTCGATCTGTACCTTGAGTGCGTTTATGGCTTCAAAATCTATGGTCCGGGGCTCGCTGCGTGTTTCGCCTTTAACCGAGACATTCAGTGTGGCGCCCTCAATAACCAGCGTCGTGTCGACGCCTGTGACCGGGCTGAACTTAGTGGTTTCGGCCAGTGCCGGGATCGCCCACAGCAGGCCGAGCAGTGATACCGCTAGAGTTTTGAATTGCATGTACTTGCCCTACTCCCACTTGCATCCGGACTCCAGGGAAGAGTCGATGTTGGTGTTATTCAAGAAGTGGTAAACCTTACCGTTGGACTTTTTCGTGTACTTCATCGAGACGATCTGCGTCCCTTGAGTCACGAAATCGTAGGTTCCCGCGACCTTGCCGTTGATGACTTCAGACCACGTTGTGGCGCTCTGCCATGGGGCGTCGGGGCCTAACATTTCGTCTTCAGAATCCGTCAACACAATGGAAATGGGCGTGCTGGATTTGGCGTACTTTACGTAGCCACCTGACCATTTGCTGGACGCGTCGTAAAAGGTACGGAACTCAAACTTTACCGGACTGGATTCGGAGAGTTCGAAGCAAAATGATTCGCTGGTGACTGCGCTGTGGGCCACTAGCGGGAAGAGGCTGGACAGCAACAGAAGTACTTTTTTCATGTTCATTTCCTTATGAGAGTCGGCTTTACTGCTTTTTTACTTCCGACTTTCCTCGGCAAAAAAAAATGATCGGTAGCCACTGATTTACGCAGATAAGCCCTTTGTTGTCAGACCGATCCTCTTTGTGTCGCGATCACTTAAACAGAAGTCACGATTTTTCGATCTGCGGCTAAACGGATGTCATGTTCGTCGGACATTTCCCGCAAGACGCCGAGCCATCCATGAACTATCCACCCCTTGCATTCACCGCTAACCTTGATTCGTCACCGTAAAAAACGGTGACACGGACGTGCAAGTCCGGTACATATCGCCGCACAAACGCCTAGTCAGAGGTTCGAGCTTTCAAATGCTCGTTATGACGCTTTATGGCGGCTGTGCGCGGGAGGTCCTTTTGGGGTCTGCCGGGTCCGATATGCCCGGTCTTGCACACCTGCGTACAGCTACCACCTTCATTCGAATGCAAGCGAACGGGTGTCAGTCCCTTTAAATACTCATATCGGGATGTATCCATGTTCAAAGTAACGCCCAACCCGCCAGACAATACTGGCACCCCCGCCGAGCAATCCCTCGACACAGAAATGCTCGACAAAGAAGCAGCCGACCGCGCCTTCGCCCACTACTTCCCACCCACCAACGACAAACCGTCCAAACGCCGCAAAGGCAGGCTCTTCACCATCTCCACCGGCATTGACCCGGAAGCCCTCCTGGCCAACGCCTCCGAAGACATGCTGTCCATCAGCGCCATCGCCGCCAAATTAGCCGACGATGTCGAAGGCTCGAACCGCTCAGTAGCGCTGGCCCTGAGTCGAATCGCCGATGGCGCACAACTCATGGTGGAGCGAGCGCTGGATCATCTGGAGGAATTGATGGCGGCCAGGCAGGAAGTGAAAACATAAAGAAATAACGGGGGACGGATGATGCATTAGAGGCAAATCCGTCCTCACTCTTTTGGGGGGGTGAAAACCAAAATCACTGATCGACGACATCTATCAAAGTAAGTTTCTTGCCATCGAATTCGTAGAAACGCTGCCGGTTACCTTCATCGAGGTCATTACCCTTTACATCCACTTCCGGGTCGGCTGAGACACCCATAATCACCAGCAATCTGCTGTCTGGCTTGTAGACGGCCGCGTAAGGCGCTGTACCGTCATTACCGATGATGTAATAAGCGTTAGGGAATGACGTAACAACCTCACCGGTTTTCACGTCAAGGACTTCTCCACAGATAGAACCGCCGCCACAGCCGTTTGCGTAAACCACATAATGGCCCGCAAAATTTACAGGTTGCTTGATCGCATTTTTCCGTCCCTCAGCCCAGCTTTTATTTTCATCATTCGTGACGACATCATGATGTTGGCCCTGAAAAATTTCTTCGACTTTATAGTTCTCGAAGCGCGGCGTGTCAGCTTGGGCGAAACATGAGAAGAGAAAAAGCGCGCCCAACCAAAACAAACGAAACGCTGATACCTTACTTGCCATTATTTTTTGACTCCTCTAGAACTCGAACCATGTCAGCCGGCAAAATGTGTGCGGTGTTGAGACCGTCGCCAGCATAATACGACTGTCCTTCAAAGCTTGCGACCCTCGATAACATGACAGGTTTTCCGTCTTTCATTTCAATGTTGCCGTGCTCATCTTTTTTCGGCACCGAGCTAATGGTTTTGCCTTTTCTCACACCTGCCGACGCAAACTCCAATGCCCAGGTATAGGCAGCTCTTTCAACATCGCCATCGCCTTCCAGATATTGGATGAATGCCTTGCGCTTAATTTTTATCAAGTACTCTTCGAAAATTTTGTCCTGAGTTTCTTCATCAAATTTAAGCGTGGAAGCAAGCTCAAGCTTCTTCACCGCTTCATTGATAGTGTCTGGAACCATTTGGTAGCGACCCGCCGCAAAAATCTCACGATCTTTCTGCTTCTGCTGTAGTTCGGCAATCGTCAACGTAGTCAGATCAGTTTTATAGAAGGCTTTTAAACCACCCTTCGTCTTGTTGTAAGCCGTGTAATCGTTGTTCGACTCAACACTCGCAAGCAAATTGGCAAACGCGCTGTGTGCCCAACCTTTTCCAGGCACGGCAAATTTCATGAAATTATTGACGAATGCGATGGGGTGAAAATGATAAATCTGTTTTGGCAGTGGCATCTGTAGCGCACCCGCCAACTCATCCCAAAATACCAGTTGATCGATGCGTTCCTTTTCATGCTCGAGTAACTTTGGAGACTCCGCGAGTAATTTATCAAGTCGACTCCACTTCGGCTCAGAGGATTTCGCTTGCCATTCGGTCGGATGGTAGGCGATCAACTTCGTCCAGCTATCCCGAAATTCCACATTTTTTAATGCAGAGTTCAAGTCCGCAGAAGTCACCTCACCATCTTTGTCTCCCAGAGTGTCGAGTTGCGCATGCAGTTCCTTGAAAAAAGGTGGCATGGCATCAGGGTCGAGAAAACCATCTGAGCTTTCATCCCCCTCTTTGACAACTGTATATCCCAACTTCGCCCAGTCATGCTGAGATATCAGTTGAGCACCTGATGACGTAAATGTCACATCCGCTTTTTTAATCAAACCCGACAGTTTCTTATCTTTTTCTGTCACTGTTGGCTCATACCACTCGACCCCCTTTGAATCTTTGAATATAGAAACCGAGCCCATAGGCACTATATGCTTGGATTCAAGCGTCGAAGGCTGTCCGGTGGACGCTTTACTGGCAAGTACTGTACCGGCAGGCAGGCTCATATAACTCATGCCAATCTTCAACGCAGCTTCATTCTGTAGGAACTTGTCGAGCGCCGAGTCACTGGTGAATATTTCAATGTGGGCATGGTACTTACTTGAGGTTGTACCCTCAACTTTCCCAAGGTTCTCCTGCAAGCCTAAAAATCCTATTGGATGGCCCGCTTTGATTGCTGACTGACAGGCGATTACTTTATCGAACTCAGTGGGTGTGACTTCAGCCCACGTAACCATTCGTGCTTTACCGATATCTTCCACGCTGGCCCAAAAAGTCGAAGGAACAGCCCCAGCGCCTCTCAAGCCACCTGACAAACAGGTGCACTCAGCCATTCGAACAAGAGAACTTCCGACTTTCAGATTAAATACTTTAGTACCGTCGAATTTAATTTCACTGTTCAAGCAAAGGGCCATTTCTCCCATCGGCTCCCCGGCACTTTCACCGTTAGCAACAGCTTTGGGCGCTGCGAACAACGGTAATCCGTTAGGCGCGCTGACGCGAGCCTTTACTGTGCCTTTCCAATAACCTGGGCGAGTTCGCTCCGGGGGTAATATCGCACTCCAGATCGCGGTGTCTTTTTTATTGGTTACTGCCACACCATTTTTCTTGTACGCAAACCATGCTTCTTGCCCGACTTTCCTCTTGGGAACCTTTCCGCTTAACAACTTGCCTTTGGCATAAACAATACCGTTACTGGCAAGCTTTTCCTCTAGAACCTCAAAGACGGTGCCAGTAGAAATCATCCCGTACTTTTCACACCCTGGCCCATCCTCAGCTTCACTACGGGCGATAAAATCTCCTACCGTGAATTTTATCTTAGGCTTGCCCAATTCTTCCTCTGTTGGCAAATATCCTTTGAAGGGCACAAGGTGCATATAAAGACTGAAGAACACTAAGCTGTTTTGTTTTCCTTTATTTGCGCCCTCTTCCGGGTTGGCAGGCGATTTGTAGTCATGCCGGACCAGACAGAAAGAGTTAGAGTATTTAAGCTTGGCCGGCTTATCGCCAGAATACTCCGACTGCAAATAATCCTCATTGAGGCGATAAGCTACAACCACGCCATCCGCCATGCACCGAACTGGTTCATTTTTCACACAGTAAGAGGCACTGGCATCGCTGATATGAATGCCACCGTGCCAGAAATTGTGGCTGCCCAACAGGTATTGACCTGAGGTCTCATTTTCGATTGCGGCATACAGTTCATTTGCACTCTCAAATTGTTTTCCATCAGCTTTTCTGATGGGAAATTGAAAGTTTAGAACAGGCTCCGGGCCAGCAGGCGTTGCCGCGGGGGCGGGAGCGGGTGCAGGTGTTTCCCCCGCGCCGGTTCTGTACTCTTCTTTAGCCCTGAGAAACTTTGTTGGAATGGGCCAGTAGAACGCCGGGTCTTTAGTGCCAAAATGAGTGAACGACGGACCTTTCTTCGTCTGCGCGCCGAAGAACTTGCCTGCGGTACCAGCGGGGTCAACGGAAAAAACAATGCCGGTGTGAAATAACTTTTCCCCACCACCCAATGGATCTTCATTAATCCAAAGAGCGATATCACCTTTCTTGACGTCTGGCGGCACTACGGTCGTGTAATAGATGGAATCCACCATCGCGCTTGTATCTTGATAAGGGATTTTGTAGCCCGCCCCCGTCAGCAACAAATTAACCATATGCGAACAATCGATTAATTTATTACCGGTCGCATTGGTTTTTACGCCATCGCCACCCATCTTGTACACGTAGCCGCGATTTTCGTAATTGCCCGTTAAATCTAATGGTTCTGTCATTTCTGCATCCTGCAAATCAATAGCAATGGCTGGTTTCAGCGGCTTCAGCGGTTTGCGATTTTAATCTGGTTAAATTATTCAGGGCGATGGCACTGCCTTTATTGGCGGCCAAGCGATAGCAATCCAGTGCTCTGGCAGTATCCTTAGTCACCAACCTACCGGTCTCAAAAGTATCGCCCAGCTTATTCATAGCTTCGGGTGAGCCCATCGACGCAGCGCGAATCAACTCCCTTTCGGCTTCTTCAGGATGCTGACAGGGACCCTCGGGGTCAGTGTTGTTGCCATAGCAGTAGAATGTGGACAATGCCGAGGCACCGCTTGCCAGCGTAGTGGCCGATGCCTTGAACAGGGCTTCGACCTTATCTGTTTCCAACTGAGAAGCCATTCCGGAAAGACTCAAGCTGGCAGCATTGAGACTTGCCTGGGGGTCACCGGAAGCTGCGGCGCACACATAGTTTTCAAGAGCCGCCTCAAAAAGCTCTCCCGTCAGAGAGTACTTTTCCAACCCTCCCAGCCGGCCGAAGTTCCGTGCACGTTGATAACAGAAGTTCTCGGCAGTGGTCATGGTCGGAGTACTTGCCACAACCATGTCTTTTTCGCTGATCGACCAGTTTTCAATCCCCTCCAGTACCCAACATGCTTGGCGAGCAAAGTTGAGGATCTTTATGTTGCTGTTACCCGCTCGCTTGTCCACAACGTTGAAGTGGCTGTCGTCAATCGTTTCGACTTCGACGCCTTCTGTCTTGTCCGTCGCCACCGGTGCCATCAGGGGAAACGTCAACGTTGAACTGTTGACCCCCGTAGTTATCGGCTCAAAATTATTGTTCTCCCCTGCCGGTTTCAAAACCAGCAACTTCACAGTCATCGCAGTCAGGCGCTGCTGGGTTTCAGCATTCGCAGAAAACGCCGGAAGGAACTGAGAGAAATCCTCGGACGGGCATTCATCCGCATAGACGCTGCCATGAAACAGGCTCAGCAGCGACGCGGTGAAAACCGCTACGGCAAAGCCATCGTTCTTCTTCAAAAAACCATTCATGTCGATCACTCAGAAAACACAAAAAAAGCCTTCGGCTTAACCTTCTCAGGCGGCGAATTCGCCAACGCCTGATCCATCAAACTCCCCGCCTTATCCTTATCCGCCGCCCCCGGCAGCACCGGCGGTTTAATCCCGATCCCGGTCCCATTCCCAGGCGCCCCGCCAGCATTAATCTTCACCACCGGCCCAACCACCGTCACGCCGCCGCCATCGAGTTTGATAAAGCTCCCACCCCCAAGAATGGTCAGCTCAGTTCCCGCCTCAATAACGATCTTGTCCCCAGCCTTGAGGTGAATCTCTTTCCCCACGCTGGTCAGTTGCGCAGTCCCCAACTTCACATGCTGGTTTTGCCCAACCGTCAGGTGATCATCCAGCTTCGCTTCAACCTTGCGGTCTGAAACCGTGGTGCGGTGTTCTTCGGCCTTGAGTTCGGTGTAGGTGTTCTTTTCGACGGTGTCGTGGCGTTCGTTGCCGACCCGAATCTTCTGGTCGTGTTCGACGTTTTCATCCCAATCGCGCTGGGCGTGGATGTAGATCTGCTCGGCGCCTTTTTTGTCTTCGATGCGCAGTTCGTTGTAGCCGCCGCCCCCCGGTGAGCTGAGGGTTTTGAAGACGCTGCGGGTTTTGTTCGCCGGCAAGGCGTAGGGCACCGGGTTTTCCTTGTGGTACAGGCAGCCGGTCACCAGCGGTTGGTCGGGGTCGCCTTCGAGGAAGGTGACGAGGACTTCCATGCCGATGCGCGGGATGCTGATGGCGCCGTAGCGGTCGCCGGCCCAAGAGCTGGAGACGCGTAGCCAGCAGCTGGTTTTGTCGTCAGCCTGGCCTTCGCGGTCCCAGTGGAATTGCACTTTGATGCGGCCGTACTGGTCGCAGTGGATTTCTTCGCCTGCGGGGCCGGTGACGTGGGCGGTCTGGCTGCCGAGCACGCGCGGTTTCGGGTGTTCAAGGGCCGGGCGGTAGAACACTTCCCACGGGGTGGCGAGGAAGGTGTTGCGGTAGCCCTGGTGGAAGTCGTCCTTGTTGTCGGTGGTGTCGCTGGTCACGCCTTCTTCGAGGACTTGCGGCTGTTTGCCTTCGTGGACGATTTCGGTGAGCAGCCAGAGGTCGTTCCACTCGGTGCGCGGGTGGTCGGACATTTCCAGGAAGTGGCCGCTGACGAGGCGGGTCTGGTCGCTGCGGCCTTCGGCCTGACGGTAGTCGGCGCGGTGGCGTTCGAGGGCGCGCTGGCTGAGGAACTTGCCGCGCGCGCGGTCGATGAAGCGGCCCGGGTAGTCGTAGTCTTCCAGATCCGGTTCAGCGTCTTTGCTATCGAGAGCGCCGTCGGGTTTGTACGCCGCTTCCATTTGCAGACGCGGTTTTTCGAAGTCGTAGTCGCGACGGGTGACGCGGCTGGTGCGGGTTTCCAGGCGCAGTTTGAAGCCTTTGATCACCGGCTCGTCGGCGACCATGCCACTGCCTTGCACGTACGCGGTCGGCTGACCGAGTTTCTGGAACACGGTCTGATCGTCGCCGAACACCAGCAGGTGCCCTTTCGGCGTGTGCTGGAAGTGGTAGTGAATACCCTCTTCTTCACACAGGCGCTGGACGAAGTGCAGGTCGGTTTCGTCGTACTGCACGCAGTAGTCGCGATCCGGGCACGGCTGGTTCAGCTGGAAGTTGTAGGCGTTGCCCTTGATGCCGTGTTCTTCGAGGATCAGCGCGATGATTTTCGGCGCCGACATCTGCTGGTAGATGCGCTGGTTGGTGCGGTGATGCAGGTATTGCAGTTGCGGCACCATCGACACTTTGTAGCGGGTCAGGCGCTTGCCGGCATCGCCTTGGGCGACGCGGTAGATCTGCCCGTGAATGCCCGAACCTTGTGGATCGAACGCCAGGAACGCCTGTTTGTGCAGGAGCTTTTCCAGGTCCAGATCGGGGTTTTCGCTGACCAGTTCGAGGTCGAAGCGAAACGGCTGACTGATGCCATCGGTGCCGGTGAACGCCAGCACTTGCAGGTCGCCCACGTAGTCTTCGACCTTGAGGCTGAAGTGGGTCTCGTTAGCTGAGTTGAACATTGTGTGCTCCCTGTTCGAATGTCATCCGTTACGCCCGAAACCGCAGACGTTGCAGCCAGGATGAAGTGGCGCCCAAGGCGTCACGCAGTTGTTCGGCAGTGATGGTGCGCGCTGCCGCATCGAAGCTCAGCGCGGTTTGCAGCGCTGGCCAACAGTGTTTCGGTAAGTTCTGCGGGGCTTGCAGTTCGCGCTCCAGGTGCTCGTCGCGGGCCTGGGTCGAAGGCAAGCGGCGGAACGGGTGTTTGCCGCCTGCCAGTTCAAAGATCACACAGGCCACGCCGTACACGTCCGCGCTGGCCGATAACGGTTGGCCCTCAAGCAGTTCGGGGGCGGCGTAGCCTGGCGTCCAGGCGTTGAAGCGTTCACGGCTCAGGTGTGGCAGGCCGGGCAACGTGCCCTCCTCTGCCTGACCCAAGCCGAAGTCGAAGAGGCGCAGGCCGTCTTCGCTGAGCATGACGTTGCTCGGTTTCATGTCACCGTGCAGCACGCCGCGACGGTGGGCATAGGCCAGCGTGTCGAGCAGCGGCAGGACGATGTCGCGCAGTTCTTTCCACGGCAGGCCGAGAGGCCGCTCGCAGAGCAATTTGTCCAGGGTCAGGCCACGCATGTATTCCATGGTGATGAAGGCCCGCTGGCAATCGGTGTCGACTTCAAAGGTGTGCGCGCGCACAACGTTGTCGTGGCGCAGGCGTCGGGTCAGAGCGAACTCGCTGTAGAGCAAGGCACTGGCGTCCGGCGATTCGGCAAATTCTTCGCTGAGGATTTTCAGCGCGATGTAAGGGTCGGGATCACCGAACTGTTCGTGCAGCAGATCCCTCGCCCGGTAGACAGCGCCCATGCCGCCGGCCCCGAGCAGACGCTCGAGGCGATAACGGCCGGCCAGCACGTCCGGTAACGCGCCGATGCTGGCCTTGGTGGGGGCCAGCGCGGGTTCCGCGTCATGGGCTTTGGCGAAGGCGAAGTAGGTCAGGTTGTTGGCCTGTTCTTCGCTCATCAGCAAGTCATCGATTGGCGATTCGATTTCACTCATTGGCGGATTACCACGGCAGTCAAATTGTCGCGAGCGGCGCCGCGCAGGGCGCCGTCGAACAAACGTTCCAGCGCCACGTGCGGCGCGCTGAGGCTGAGGGCGTTGCCAAGGGCATCGCTACTCAGGCCTTGATACAAACCATCGCTGCAGAGCAAAAACGCATCGCCCGGATAAACCTCGAGTTCCAGTACATCCAGGGTCAGTGTTTCGGCGGCGCCGACGGCTCGGGTCAAGGCCTGAGCCGCCGGATGCGCTGCCGCTTGTTCGACGCTCATCTGTTGTTCGTCGATCAGTTGCTGTTGCAGCGAATGGTCCTTGGACAGCTGATACAGCCGCTGCCCACGCCACAGATAACAACGGCTGTCGCCGGCCCAGATGCAGGCCGCGCGATTGCCTTCCACCAGCAGTGCCACGACGGTGCTGCCCATGATGCTGTCGTGACGCCCGGCGGTGACGGTCAACTCCTGTCCCAGGCGCCGGTTCAGCCAGTGCAGGCACTGGCGGATTGCTTTGAGGCGTTCGTCGAAGTCCTCGTGTTGCGGCAGTTCAGCCAGGCTGGCGACGATCAACTGGCTGGCGATGTCGCCACCCTGATGACCGCCCATGCCGTCCGCGACCACCCACAGCCCCTGCTGCGGATTGTCGAGGAAGGCATCTTCGTTGCGCGCCCGCACCTTGCCCGGGTCGGTACGCGCCGCGCTGCGCCAGGGACTGGCCACCAGCATCAGAGCTGCACCGGCATACGGAAGGTGCGCAGTACGCCCATGTCGAACGGGTTCGGCGTGCGCTGGCTGGTCAGCAGGTAGTTGGCGCGCAGGCCGCCTACGTCAGCTTTCAGCACCAGCACGTCGCGACCGGTCAGGTACTCGGTCTGCATCAGGTCGAACAGACGGAACAGCGACCATGGGCCGGAGTTCTTCTCGATGCCGATCGGGCGCCCCGCCATCTTGTCCATGACCAGACTGGTACGACCATCTTCAGCATCGGTCGGCCATTTGAACGACATTGGCAGGATCGGGCCGTGGCGGTATTCCATGGTCTTGTCGCCGAACTTGAACTCGGAACGGCTGACGGCCGGGTCGAGGGT
This sequence comes from Pseudomonas sp. NPDC087598, assembly GCF_044743525.1. Lineage (NCBI taxonomy): Bacteria > Pseudomonadati > Pseudomonadota > Gammaproteobacteria > Pseudomonadales > Pseudomonadaceae > Pseudomonas > Pseudomonas sp. NPDC087598. Next base: position 40,736 of record NZ_JBIUWQ010000038.1, read on the forward strand.
GTACGGCTCAAGCTTGAACTGCACGGTCGGCTCGGCCGGGTTGATCGAGAAGAAGCTCTGACGAATCGTCAGCGCCGCCGCCATCTGATCGAGGTAGACCTTGGACACCGGCAAGCTGTGGCCGTCGATGCTGCGCATCCGGTAGTTGCCCGGATCACCGCTGACGAACGGACGCATGTAGCTGTCGAAGAAGCGGTCGACTGTACCTTGAGCCCGGAAGAACTCGCGGAAATCGCTGATCGCCACGTCGCTGGTGCTGCTGGCGCTGAACGGATAACGCTTGCTGATGGTCTTGCCATACACGCTGTACAGCTCGTTCTGATAACGGCCATTCAGATATTGGTAAGCATCGTTGAGCACCAGACGCCACGAGTCTTCGGCCAGCACGTTGAACCACACGCTCAGCGGACGCGGCAGGCGACCCGAAGCGGTGCGCAGGTTGGTCAGCGCATCACGCTGGCCGCTCATGCGGGTTTTCGCCATTTCAAACGCGGCTTGTTCCGGCGTACTCGAACGGGCCAGACCGGACAGTTGCAGTTGCAGGTCGTTGAGCGCGCTGAGGGCTGGCGTCAGGTCGGCGGCCGGGCCGTTGTTGTCATCGAGCAAACGATGCAGCGGCTCGAAGCGACGTTGCAGCGACTTCTTCGCGGTGTCCGGAAGGTTTTTCGCGACGTTCATCGCCGAAGCCTTGTCCGCTACGGCCGACGCCAGTTTGCCGACTTTACCCAGTTTGCCTTTCTGCCCGGCCAACGCATCGGCGGCATCGCCGGCTTCATCAACCGGGTCAGCAGCGGCTGGGAAACGGGTGTTTTCACGCACTTCAGTGAGCAGCGCCAGCACCGGCGAGTTGGCCGAGGTCAGGCCCGCCAGTTGCTCGGCGCCTTCACCGGCATCGCTGATCGGTGGCAATGCCACTTGGCCAACGGCCTCGCTCCAGTAGTTGGCGTAGTCGCGGAAGTACAGTTGCTCCAGTTCGACCATCAGGCGACGCAAGTCCATGTCGCTGATGCCCGCGCCTTCGCCCAGCACCCAGTTGTCACGCAGGATGTCGGTGACCAGTGCCGAGCCCTGCACCGAGAAGTACTGCTGATAACCCTGCTGGGTGTAGAAACCCGGGATCACGTACTCGGTGCCGATGAACAGCGAGCCCTGTGGGCCGAGGTGTTGGCTGAAACGGTATTCCGGCAGGTTGCGTGCTTGCTCGCGGAGCATGCGGTAGACCACGGTGGCCAGCGATTCGGCACGCAGAACCTGACGTGCCTGCGTCACCAACTGATCGTTCAGCGGGTAGATGAACGGCTGCTTCAGCAGGCGCTCAAGGTGGGTGGTCAAACCGTTCTGCACGGCGGTGTTGCCGGTGTAGCGTTGCGACCAGTCAGCGGCGACCCAGTCCTTGAGCCACGCGGCGTCGCGACGATCCTTCATGTTCAACATCAGGTACGCACGCAGGCTGTTGATCAGCTTTTCGCGGTCCTTCATGTTGGCGCGGATTTGCCCTTCGAGCGTGGTTGCAACCCGTGGCAGCAGTTGCTTCTCAAGCTCACGCTCGTAAGCCGCTTTGACCACTGGATTGACGTCTTCGCCCTGATACAGACCACCACGCTCGTGATACGAGACGTCGCCCTTCTTCGGGAAGGCCTGGGTCGCGGCGTAGCTGGTGTCGAGGGTTTTCAGCACGCCCATCGCATCATCCCGCGGGGTCAGTGCCGAACGTTGCTGAGTCCAGTTCTGCGCCAGTGTGCGCAGGTTTTCCAGACGCTCATAGTTGGCCGAGAAACCGCCCGCCCAGAGCATGCCGAACAAGGCCAGTGCCGCCAGTGCGCCAACGTACAACGCACGCTGGCCCCAATGAATGCGGCTGCGTTCGCGTTTGTCCAGACCGGCCAGATCGGCCTCGGGGAAAATCACCTGGCTCAGCAGGTGATGGATGAAGCGCGAACGACCGCTGCGCAGGGTCGGCAACACACCGGCATTGATGCCGAGGTTGGCGCCGATGCCGGCGGTGGTTGCGTCCATTTCCTGGGTCAGGTGCGGCGCACTGGTCAGGTAGAAACCGCGCAGTTGCGTGGCCCGCTGATAACGGTTGCCGGTGAACGCCATGTCGACGAACAGGCACAGGCGCTCGCCGATCTGCCCCAGTTGATGCGGGAAGTCGAGGATGCGGCCACGGCGCTGAGTGTCACGCTCGGAGTGCATGCGCATGATCACTTGGCTGTTGAGACGGCGCAGCAGTTCTTCGAACTCGTTGCGCAGCACCGCCACGTCGGTGCCTTGTTGATCCTTGCGGAAACTGGTGCCGAGGACCTGATCGCTTTCTTCGCGGGTCAGTTGATCGAAGAACTCGTCAAAGCCAAGCAGCTTGTCAGCCTTGCTCAACACCAGATACACCGGCACATCGACGTGCAGCTTCTGATAAACGTCTTGCAGACGAGCGCGAACCTGGCGCGCCAGAACATCAATGTCCTGCTCGCTGCCACCGGTCAGGGATTCCACCGGAATGGTCACCAGCACACCGTTCAACGGACGGCCGCGACGACGCTTGCGCAACAGTTCCAGCAAGGTGCGCCAGGCACTGCCGTCGACTTCCGCGTCCGGCTGAGTTGTGTAGCGCCCGGCGGTGTCGATCAGCACACCGTGGTCGGCGAAGTACCAGTCGCAATGACGGGTGCCGAGGGTGTCGCGGGTCAGCTTGCGGTCGATCTTGTTGATCGGGAATTCCAGACCGGAGAAGTCCAGCAGGCTGGTCTTGCCGGAGGCTTGCGGACCGATCAGCAGGTACCACGGCAAGTCGCTGCGCCAGCGTTCGCTGCGACCGCGATACAGACTCGAGGTTTTCAGGGTTTTCAGCGCGTCTTTGAAACGCGCCTTCAACTCTTTCTGCTCGTCGTCGATCTGCTCTTCGCGGCGAATGCGCTCCTGGCCGTCTTCGGTGGCTTCGACTTCTTTCTTGCGCACACCGGCGCGCCAGCTGACGAAGACCATGGTCAGGCCCCAGATCAGGAACAGGACGCTGATGGTCAGCAGACGCGAGGTAGCGCCCTCCCAGAACTTGTAGTCATCCACCGCCAACAACGGGCCGACGAACCACACCAGCAGCGCCACGAACAGCACCAGCAGCAAGGTCCAGACCCAGGTCTGGCGCAGGAAGGCGCCGACTTTCTTGAAAAAATTCTTCATCACACGTCCCTGTTACGGCTGCGACTGCGGTTGAACCGCGGCCGGATCAAGCGGCTGATAAGGTTGCAGAACGGTGTCGCGCTGCTCGCCCAACACCCAGGCGAAGCCCGAATACATCACCACCAGGCAGACAAAAGTGAACAACACCACCATCCACGCCGGCACGATGCGCACCAGGCTGCGACGCTGATCGTTGAGGCCTTCCCAGTGCGGCGACAACTCACGCGGCACGTCGCCACGCAACTGACGGATCTGCCGGTACAAGGCATCGCGGATGCCTTCGAGTTCAAGCATGCCACGCGCCTGCACGCGGTACTTGCCCTCGAAACCGAGGGACAGGCACAGGTACATCAATTCGAGCATCGGCAGGTGCTTGACCGGGTTTTTCGACAGCCGATCGAGCAGCTGGAAGAACTTCTCGCCACCGAAGGTTTCGTTGTGGAAGCTGCTCAGCAGGCTCATCTGCGACCACTCGCTTTCGTTGCCCCATGGCGTTGTCACGACAGCTTCGTCGACCACGGTGCAGAGCACGTAACGTGCGGCCATCACCTGGCTGCTTTCCGCGCCGTTGTGCAGGGCGCGCACTTCAAACAGTTTGAGCCCGGCGGTCAGGCGCTCGTTGAGCGCGTACATATCTTCGCGGGTTTCGCTGTGCTTGAGACGCACCACTTCCGAGAGCAATTCGGACGACGCCGCCACCAGCGAATTGAGGCTGATGTTGAACGCTTCCGCCGGGCGCAGGCGCGCGGCGTAGATCATCCGTTCTTCCAGTTGCTCGAAGCGCGGTGGCGCGGCGAAGTCGGTCAGCGGACTCGACGCCGGGCCGTGGCCCTGACGGTCGAGCAGGACGGTTTTGTCGTCCTGGTTGTGTTCCATGTCCTTGATCATGTCGGTCAGTTCCTGATGGCCCAGAATTTCAGTTCAAGCTCGGCGAATTCGCCGGACACGTGGAACGCGAAGCCGCCGGAGCGCTCGAGTTGTGCCAGGTCTTCGGAACTGAGTTCGAGGATGAAATAGGGTTTGTTGGAGTGGAACGCGATCTGCCGTGGGGCCACCGGCAACGGTTTGACCTTGATCCCCGGCAAGTGCAGGTTGACCAGTTGGCGAATACGCTCCACCGGGCCGACCTTGAGGTGCGCCGGCAAGCGGTGGCGCAGTTCTTCGGAGTCGCAGTTGGCACTCGCTGCCAGCACGAACGAGGCCGAGCCGAGCAGTTTGTGGTCGTGCAACGGCGACACGATGATCCCGTATTGACGTGCTTGCAGGATCAGTTCGATGGCGTGCTGTTCGAGCACCATCGACAGCACCTGACGAATCGCTTCCATCAGTTTGCGAAAGCTCGCGCCCTGGTCGGCGTGGGAATAGCGGCTGTCCAGGCGTGGGCGTTTGCTCTCGCCGGAGAAGGTCGCCAGATCGCCAAGCATGGTCAGCAACGTGCGGTACAACTCTTCCGGATGCACTTGCTCCAGGCCCAGATAGTGGCGCAGCAGCAGTTCGGTACGGTTGATCAGTTGCAGCATCATGAAGTCGCCGACTTCGGCGCCGCCGACCTTACCGTTGGAGCGAATCCGCTCGGCAATCGTATCGCCCCGATGGTTGAGCATGCTGATGACTTCTTTCAGGCACGACAGCAAATAGCTGGAGGCGTGGGCCTGAATGTAGGTCGGCACGAAATCCGGATCGAGGCTGATCACGCCGTCGGGCGTGGTGTCGAGCACGTCGCAGATCTTCAGCTTCACGTAAGCCTGATCGCTCTGCTGCTCGCCGAGCAACAGTTTGAAGTCCGGACGACCACAGCTGACCTGACTGGCGGAATCGTCACCGGCGTTCGAGTCGGCGACTTCGGCGTCGTACGCGGTGTAGCGCGCCAGCACGTCGGATTGCTCTGGACGGCGCGACTCGATGTGATTGCCGGTGACCAGCGGTAGCGCCAGGTAGATCGGCGTGTTGCCGGTGTTCGGCGGCACGTCCAGCGCCAGCGGCTCGGTGTTGCCACCGAGTTCGAAGAGGCTGCCGTCCGGCAGAATCCCCGAGGCTTCACTGATGACCAGTTTGCCCATGTTGAGAAACTGCAGGTCGATCTGCAGATTGAGAAAACCCCAGGTGTAGCCACCCAGCAATTGGGTGCGGGTTTTCATCTGGTGATCGTAATAGCGATCGTTGTGCTGGAAGTGCTGCGGACGCAGCAGCATGCCTTCCTGCCAAATGACTTTATGGGTATTCATGGTCAGTCATCCGCCTTGGCGAGCGCTTCGTGGGTGTTGCGGATACCGGCCTGATCCAGGGTCAGATCGGCCTCGGTGACTTCCAGCGGAGTGATCTGCACGGTGTAGCGCCATTTGGTTTCCGGCAAGTCGCGGTAAGCGGCGAGGATGCCGACGTAACGGCTGCCCTCTTCCACGCTGAGCTTCATTTCCACGGTTTCACCCGGGCGCAGTTCGAGTTCTTCGCTGGCCACCAGATCCGGGTTGAGGGATTCCTTGGCGCGTTCGTAGAGGCTGAAGAAATCAGCGTTCTCGAAGGTCACCGGGTGCTTGAGTTCGAACAGGCGCACCACGATCGGCGACGGGCGACCGTTGAGGTCCGGGTTGAGCTGATCGCTGCCGGTCAGTTTCAGATTGATCTTGGTCACTTTCGAGTACGGCGACAGCGACGAGCAACCGGCGAGCAGCACCAGCATGGTGAGCGCAGTCAGCGTTTTGAAAAAAGCAGTCGAGCGGCGAGACATGCGCATCATCCTTGGTGGTCGGTGTGGAGGGTGGAGATCAGACGAATCTGTTCTTCGTAGGCCTGGGCGAAGTCGCGGGCGAGCAGACGCTCGCTCCAGTCGTCGTCCTGACGCAGGGCCTGGTGATAGCGGCCGAAGGCTCTCCAGCGCCCGCCGGACGTGGCGATCAGCGGCTTGTTGTCGCGTTCGAAACGCAGGGTCAACTGTTCCGGCGAGAAGTGTTCCAGCGTGCCGCGCACGGCGGCGCGACTGGCGGTGAGCAAGGCCACCTGATGCGCCTGCAAATCGCGGAACGCACGGGACACCGCTTGCTCGGCCGGCAAGTGGCCCGGCTTGTGCGGCTGCAACAGGATCTGCAGCGCTTCGCTCGGATCAACGGCGAATTTCAGCGGATTCTTGTTGGTGCCTTGCACGGTGGTCTGGGCCAGACGCAGTTCGTTTTTCAGCTCGGAACGGGTACGCAGGCTCTGCTGCAAACCGCCGACGCTCTGACGCAACAGGCGTGCAGCGTTCAGCGCCATGGCTTCGCGTTCGTCGTGGCTGAGACCTTTGACATCCACGCCCAGCGCAGCACCGAAGTGCTCCCAGAAACCTTCACTCTGACGCTCGATGGCTTTTGGTGCCGGCGCAGGTTCAGGCTCGGCGGGGGCTGCGATCAGCTCCGGAACCATCAGGCTTTCCATGTCGATGCGCGCGTAGTCGGCACGCTGACGGGAGTCCTCAGGTTTGGTGTTCGGCGCCAGCAGTTCGTCGATTTCCGAGTAGACGCGTTCTTGCTGTTCGAGCGCGTTGAGCGGATCGAGATCGAGGAACGCGTCGTCCGGGATGATACTGCCGGCAGCACGCGGACGACCGGCTTCACCGTCGAAGGTCGCCGGGTCACGCACCAGCCGCGCACGAATCTCGAAATCACCCAGCACGTAAGTGCTGCCGTGTTCGATGCGCACCGGCTCGCCTTTGTGCAGACGTGCACCGCTGTCGCCGTCCTGAACCCCGTTGCTGCTGGTGTCGGTCAGGAAGAACGTGCCTTCGCGGTAACTGACAATCGCGTGGTGATTGGACAGATGACGCTTGCGGTCAGGAATGATCCAGTCGCAGTCCTCGCCCCGCCCGATCACGCCACCCGCCTGTTTGAAGGTCTTCTGGCACAACTCGGTGGGCACGAACTGCTTGGTGTTCAGCATTTCGAAAACCAATTCCATGTTTGATGCTCCTTGCGGTCACTTGCCGCGATTGACCGCTTGCGGATCACCCAACGGGCGATAGTCGTTATCGTTGAATTTGTAATTGCCGCTACAGCCACCAAGGCCGCAGAGAACGACGAGGGTCAGCAGGACAGCGTTCCAGTGACGAACAGACATCAGAGGGTCTCCAGGGGTAGACAAAGCACAAAGCGCCGACCCTTGCGGGCGGCGCTGAAATTAATTCTTGAGGTCATCTGTAAGGCTCTACATCGGGGCCTTGAGCCAATCCTCAGAGGTACGGCGACCTCCTGTGGCGAGGGAGCTTGCTCCCGCTGGGCTGCGAAGCAGCGCCAAAACCAGACACTTCGGTGTGTCAGGAAAACCGTGTTGACCGGATTACGACTGCTGCGCAGCCGAGCGGGAGCAAGCTCCCTCGCCACAGGTAATCTGCAATCCACAGGGAATCCACTAGCCAGAGGAATGTTGTTCACCGCAGACATCAATTTGAGATCAACCATCGAAGTCACCCAGGTTGATATTCAGGCGCCCGAGGCGGTACAGCAGCGTGCGGCGTGGCAAGCCGAGTTCGCGGGCAGCGAGGGTCTGGTTGCCGTCGTTCTTGCGCAGGCAATCGAGCAGCAGCGTGCGTTCGACCTGCTCCAGGCGTTCGCGCAGATTCAGGCCGCTGTTGTCTTCGGGCATCGCTTCCATGCGCAGGGAGAAATGCTCGGCCAGCAACTCGCCGCCCTCGCACAACAGCACCGCGCGTTCGACCAGGCCTTTGAGTTCACGGACGTTGCCGGGGAAGTTGTAGCCCGACAAATGTTCCAGCGCCGCCTCTGACCAACGCACCGGGTCACGCTGCAAGAACGCGCAAGCCTTGTCGGCGAAGTGCCGGGCCAGCTCCAGAATGTCGCCTTCGCGCTGACGCAGGGCCGGCAGTTCGATCGGGAATTGCGCGAGGCGGTAATACAGGTCCTCGCGGAACTTGCCTTCGCTGACCAGCACCGACAGATCGCGGTGGGTCGCGGCGATGATGCGCACGTCGATCTTGTGCGTGTCGTTGGAGCCCAGCGGACGGATCTCGCCTTCCTGCAACACGCGCAGCAACTTGGCCTGCAACGACAGGGGCATGTCGCCGATCTCATCGAGCAACAGCGTGCCGCCATTGGCCGCATCGAACAGCCCCGCCCGGTCGCGATCAGCGCCGGTGAAGGCACCTTTGCGATAGCCGAACAGCTCGCTTTCCAGCAGGTTTTCCGGGAACGCCGCGCAGTTCTGCACGATGAACGCCTGTGAGCGCCGCGGGCCGCAGTCGTGAATCGCCCGCGCAACGACTTCCTTGCCGGTGCCGGTCTCGCCGCGCAACAGCACGGTGTACGGACTGTGCAGGACTTTGCTGATCAACGAGTAGGTCTGGCGCATCGCTGCGCTTTTGCCGATCAAACCGTAACCGCTGATGCTTGGCACGCTGCGCACCGCCGGCGCCTGAGCATCTAGCGGCTGGCGCAGGCGTTGCAGCAAATGCAATTGGCCGAGTACGAACGAGCCGAGCTGACCGAGTGATTCGGCAAAACCTTGCAGGTCGGTGCGACGCTGACTGGCACACAACAACAGGCCTTCGACAGCCTTGTGCCGATTGACCAGCGGCACGCACAACAGCGACTGCCACGGCGCCGCAACGGCGGGCAGAAAACTGGTTTCGTGCAGGCTGCCGCCGAGGTCGTCGAGGCACACCACGCGGTTCTGGCACAGGGCGAATTGCAGCAGTTGTTCACCGTTGTAATCCGCCGGCAGGCTCGCCGCCTGGCGCGGTTGCAGCGCGCCGTCGAGGCACTCGGCGTTCATCCCCAGGCAGGTGTGGGTGGCGTCGAGCAAATACAGTTGCGTCAATTCGCAACCGCTCAGCTCGGCCAGTCCACGCACGAAGTCACCCAGCAACGCAGCACCGTCCGCCGCCCGCGACAGGCTGGCGAACTGCGCCAGCAACGCTTCGGCGTAGACCAGTGGTTGCGGTACTTGAGTGAACATCACACCCACCTCAGGCGAACTCGCACATCACGCTGGCGTTGCCGTCGAGCGTGGCATGCACACGTTTGAGGCTTTCACCGGTCGCCATCGCGTCGAGCAGACGATCGGCCACCAGCGGCAGGACGTGCTGATCGAGCAGATGATCGATCAGGCGCGCACCGCTTTCGCTTTGCGTGCAGCGCTCGGACAAGTGATCGACGAGGTTCTGGCACCAGCTGAAATCCAGCTGACGACGGTTGAGACGCTCGCCGAGACGACCCAGTTTGATCTCGATCAGCTCGCGCAATACCGGGCCGCCGACCGGGTAGTACGGCACCACTTTCATCCGCGCCAGCAGTGCTGGTTTGAAGTGTTTGCTGAGCACCGGGCGAATGGTTTCTTCGAGCAGTTCGGCAGTCGGCCGTGCGCCGTCTTCGCAGAGGTCGCTGATCTTGTCGCTACCGAGGTTCGAGGTCATCAGGATCAGCGTGTTGCGGAAGTCGATCTCGCGACCCTCGCCGTCGTTGGCCACGCCTTTGTCGAAAATTTGGTAGAACAGGTTGAGCACATCCGGATCAGCCTTTTCGACTTCATCGAGCAGCACCACCGAGTACGGTTTCTGCCGCACGGCTTCGGTGAGCATGCCGCCCTCGCCATAACCGACGTAGCCCGGTGGCGCACCGATCAGACGCGATACGGTGTGCTTCTCCTGGAACTCGGACATGTTGATGGTGGTGATGAAACGATCGCCGCCGTACAGCAGGTCAGCGAGCGCCAGCGCGGTTTCGGTTTTGCCGACGCCGCTCGGGCCGACCAGCAGGAACACGCCGACTGGCGCATCGGGTTTGTTCAGGCCAGCCGCCGTGGCGCGCATCGAGCGATCCAGGGCGTGTACGGCTTGCTCCTGACCACGGATGCGCGTGCGCAGGTCGATGGCGAAACTGGCGACCTTGGCATTGTGCTCGCGGGCCAGTTGCGCCAACGGCACACCGGTCCACGCGCTGATCACTTCAGCCACCAGACGCGGGCAGACTTCGAAGCTGACCAGACGCTCCTTGACCTGTGCGGCGGTCAGCTCGGCGTGAGTCTTGTTCAGTTCGGCTTCCAGCGCTTCGACGCTTTGGCCTTCTTCAACGGCGGCCGTGAGGGTTTCGATCACGGTGCCTTCGGCGTCTTCTTCAACGCTTACGGTCGGCTCAACGGCGGCGGCCTCGCGGGCCTTGGCCAGTTGCTGACGCAGTTCCAGCAGGCGCTCGGCCAACGCTTTCTGTTCAGTCCACAGGGTTTCCAGCGCGACCATTTCGCTTTCGGCTTCTTCCAGCCGCGCTTCCAGTGCGTCCAGTGCTTCGTGGTCGATCAGCAGACCGGCCTCGGCATCGCGGCGCAGGGCCTGACGCTGACGGCCACCTTCAGCCAGTTCGCCGCGCAGGCGTTCCAGGCTTTCCGGGGCAGCGGCGAGGCTGATGCGTACGCGGGCGCAAGCGGTGTCGAGAACGTCAACGGCTTTGTCCGGCAGTTGGCGACCGGCCAGATAACGCGCGGACAACTCGGCCGCAGACACCACCGCGTCATCGCGCAGATAGATACCGTGGCTCTTCTCGTAGACCTGAGCCAGGCCACGGAGGATGGTCACCGCTTCGTTCACAGTCGGTTCGTGCAGTTGCACCGGTTGGAAACGACGGGCCAGTGCCGGGTCTTTCTCGAAGTATTTCTTGTACTCGGCCCAAGTGGTCGCGGCGATGGTGCGCAGTTCACCACGCGCCAGCGCCGGTTTCAGCAGGTTGGCCGCGTCGGAACCGCCGGCATTGCCGCCCGCGCCGATCAGGGTGTGAGCTTCGTCGATGAACAGAATGATCGGTTTCGGCGAGGCTTTGACTTCGTCGATCACGCCTTTGAGGCGACGTTCGAATTCACCTTTGACGCTGGCGCCGGCCTGCAGCAAGCCCATGTCCAGCGACAGCAACTCGACGCCCTTGAGCACCTGCGGCACTTCACCGGCAGCGATGCGCGAGGCCAGGCCTTCGACGATGGCGGTTTTACCGACACCGGCTTCACCGACCACAATCGGGTTGTTCTTGCGGCGACGGGCAAGGATGTCGACCATCTGGCGGATCGCGCCATCGCGGCACAGTACCGGGTCGAGTTTGCCGTCGCGGGCCTGTTGGGTCAGGTTGTGGGTGAAGCGCTGCAACAGCGATTCGCCCTGCGCGGCCGGTTTGCCGTTGGCCGCCGGTTGCTCTTTTTGCGACAGGGCAAATTCTTTCAAGCGATCGATGTTCAGCTTGGCGAGCAGTGGCTGATAACGGCTGCCGGCGTAGCGCATCGGGTTGCGCAGCAGCGCGAGAATCAGCGCGGCGTCTTCGACCTGGGTCTGGCCCAGTTCGAGGTTGGCCACCAGCAAGGCGTCTTGCAGCCATTGCACCAGTTCCGGGGCAAACACTGGATTGCGCGATGCGCTGTGTTCAACTCGCGATTGCAGTGCGGCGCTCAGTTCACCGGCGTCGACATCAGCATCCTGCAACGCGCGCGCGAGCAAGCCGTTGGGACGCTCCAGCAGGCCGAGCATCAAGTCTTCGACAAGGATCTTGCTGCCGCCACGGGCAACGCAGCGCTCGGCCGAACGCTCCAGATCACGGCGGGTTTCGGCGTCCAGCGCCTGAATCAGTTGTTGCAGGTCTACGTTGATCATGGCTCACGTCCTTAATGAATTTTGCTGCCCAGGGTCACCACGCCGTCCGCTTTTTCGCGGCCCAGCCAACTGGTCCAGCCAAGGCGACAGGCGTTCTGCTCACCGATGCGCAGTTCGCGGATTTCTTCCTGGCGCAGGACCAGGCGAATGTCGTAATCGAGCGGGTCACGCAGGGTGAACCGCACCAGCGCGCAGAGCGGCTGGTAACCGAAACCGATCGGCAGGAATTCATGGAATCGCTGCCAGTCGAGTTGGGTGATGTGAATGCGGAATTTGCCGCTGCGGTCGCGCACGTGCTCACCGAGCACCAGGTCCTCACCAAGCACGCTGTTGTCGCGGCCCAAACGATTGCGCTGTTCTTCGAGAATTTCCACGCGACGCTCGATGCACTGCTCGATGACCAGGTCTTCGTGCTTGAAGTAGTAACGCAGCACGGCTTCGATCAGTGCCGCCGAGTGCGCCCGCAAGCTGAGCAGGCCGAGGTACGGCAACAGGCGTTTCCAGTTGAGTTCCTTGGCTTTGCGGATCTCGTCGCCACCCAGACCGATCAGCGCAAACAACTGCGCCGAGAACGGGTCGAGCGCGCCACTCTGGAAGCTCGCGCGATAGCGGTATTTGCGCCAGATCGGCAGCATCAGCCGTTGCAGACGATGGTGAAACAGGTCGAGGAAGTTGCGCGTCGGGTTGCCGTCTTCGCTGTCGCCCAGGGCCTGTTCGCCGTAGAACGCCGGCAACGGCGAACCCGAGCCGACCAGGCCGATCAGGTTGAAACGCATGCGCGCGCGCATCTGTCCGTGCTCTTCGAAAAACTCCACGCGATCGACATCGCTGCGCGGAAATCCAAGGCTCGGGTTGGCCTGGAACTCGACCTGATCGTACAGATCGTCTTCGCTCAGGTGCGGGTGTGCCTCGCGCAGCCGGTCGATCACCAGCAGCACGGCCTGAAACAGCGAGTACTCGCGTATTACCTTCGTCAGCCCGCTTAAAGCAGGGGCTGCAGGCCCATACGTGGTGTCCATTGGTACACCTCTCCCTGTGTGCTTTTTACGCGCAACTCGTGAAACGAATTGAGACTGGCGTAAAGCGCGAAAAACTCGTTAAGAACCGAAGCGAAAACGAACAGGTCGCCTTCGCCGATATACCCTTCCGGGTCGATGGTCAGTTCGGTGCGCAAACCGCGCACCGGCAGGCCGCGGTGCAAGCGGTCCACGTGGTGATGCTTGATGTGCTTGAGGCCGCCGAGCAGGCGCTTGCTGACCTTCTCCGCGTGCTGGTCGTAGTAGCGCGGCAAGTCGTAGGTTTCGAGAATCACCTTCAACGCATTGACGTCGGCCAGCGACAGATAGTTAAGCGACATGTTGCTGATCAGCTTCCACAGGAAGTCACGGTTCAGCGGTGGCGCAAAACTTGAGGTCGCCGGGGTGATGTTGCGGAAACTCAAGAACTCCGGCGTCTCTTCGCAAGCCATGCAGATGTCGCCGAGCTTGAGCTTGCGCGGCAGGTTCTGGTTGGTGCACATCAGCTCGATCGACAGGGTTTCGTGGGCTTCGGTGTGGCGTATGCCGAAGCTCAGGTAAGTGTCGAGGCCGTCGTGCAACAAGGACGAGCGCTGGCGGATGCTGTAATGCGGACGGCTGTTGGGCACGTCGAAACTCGGGTCGTGCTCGAAGGACTCGAACGGCACGTATTCCTGATAACCGAGGCCGCCAGGCTTCCAGCCGGTCACGGTTTCCACGGAGAACACGCCGCAGTTTTCCAGATCGTATTCCGCCGGCAGCAACAGGTATTCGTCCTGCTTGCCATCGAGGCGAATCGGCAGTGCGTCGTGCGCAAACAAGTTGGCAATTGGCGTGCAGAACAGCTTCACGTTATCCAGCGTCGGTCGCATGCGCATGATGCCGCTCTTGCGGATATCGAAGCGCAATTCGAGGCCGCGCATCTGCTTGAGGGTGTCTTCCGGCAGCGCCTTGAGAATGTCCAGACCGTTGACGTCGACGAACAGGAACTTGTCCTGGAAGGCGAAGTATTCCTGAAGGTAGCGATAACCACGGAAGGTGTTCAGCGGATACGGGATCAACGCTTCTTCTTCGGCAAAGCCCACCGGTTTGACCCGGTCACCGGGAATCTTGAACGCCATTGGCTTGCCGCTAACGCCATCGATGGGCTTGCCGGCGCCGTCGAGCGGGATCAGTTCGATGCCTTCAAGGTTGCGCAGCAAGCTCAGGTACAGCATCTGGCTGATATATCGCTCACCGGCGAAGTGCAGGCGCAGTTTGCTCAGTTCCAATTCACCGAGGTGACCATCGGCGCTCATTTCCAGACGCAGGCTGAGCAGCGAACCGTCGCCCTTTACCGAGTAATTCAGCGCGGCCAGATCCAGCGGCAACACTTCGGTCGGGTAGCAGGTGCGGAAGCGGCAACGCACGTCTTCGATCGGCACGCTTTCGATAGGGGTATCACGTTCGACCTTAAGCGCCGGCCCGGAACGCTTGAGCGGGTCGAACTGCAAGATGCTGAACGCCGGCAGCGGGCGCATGTAGTTCGGCCACAGCAGTTGCATCAGGGAATGGCTGAGTTCCGGCAGCTCGTCATCGAGCTTCTGGCGCAAGCGCCCGGTCAGAAACGCAAAGCCTTCGAGCAACCGCTCCACGTCCGGATCCCGCCCGGCCTGCCCCAGATACGGGGCCAGCGCCGGACTACGCTCGGCGAAACGGCGACCGAGTTGGCGCAGAGCGGTGAGTTCGCTTTGGTAGTAGTGGTTAAAGGACACGGGTTACCTGCCTGGTAGTGGTACTCATCAAAAAAATATCCTGTAGAGCGCAACCGTCACGCCGGCGCAGACATAACCGGCGATCAGGAGGTATGGCACCAGCAAGATCCAGCTGTAGGCCATGAAAGCGTCATCGAGTGGGCCAGCGATCAGGCTGCACAGGCCATAAAGCATCCACGGCACGGCGTAGAACGGGATGAACTTGACCGGCGCCCGCCACACCATCCGCAGCGCTTGTTGCTCGCTTCGACTCTTCGCCGACCGCGATACCCACAGCGCAAACAGCAGCAGCCCGGGCATACCGAACCACAGCAGATACACCCAGTGGGTCTCTGGCGATTCGAGTGTCGAGTAGTCGCCAATCCACAGGCCATAGGATGAAAACGCCAGCATCAACAGCAACGGCGCCCACAAGGCCGCCATGAAGAAATTCAGTTGCGCGCGACTAAGCATGCTCGGCCCCCGAGACAGGCACGCTGGCCGGTTCTTGCCCATGTGCCGGGTTCTGTCCTGCCTTGGATCTGCGGGTGTACCAGCGGTCCAGCCCGGTGCAGAGCAGGATCGCCGCTAGGGTGAAAGTCCCTTGACCGACGCCATACAGCAGCGCCCGCAGCGGGTGATCCGGCAGCATCCACAACAGCACCAACGCCACCCAGATCGCCCACAACACCAGCTTCACGCGCAGAACGAGGATCATCGCCAGCAGCCAGTTGAACACCAGGAAAAACTCGTAAAGGAATTTGCTGGTCAGGCGAATGTTCACCCCACGCGAGGTCAAACCGCCGTAGGTCGCGATGTACCAGTCGGCGGCAAAATTGTTCAGCAACGTGTAACCCACACAGAAAACACTGTGGATCAACAGGCAGCAGATCAGGCGGGCCGGCAGGTTCATGCGACAGGCAACGATGAGTAGTAAGCGCCGGCCATTTCGATCGCAACCAACGACACCAGCACCGAGAACGTCAGCGCGCGATGCAGCCATGACTGACGCAGACGCTTGCTGATCGCCGTGACAAGCAGCAGAAAACTCAGGATCGCAATGCTGCCGAACAGATCGCTGTCGACCATGAAGATCAGGTAGGAGCGCATCTCATCCGATACGTCGATCATGGGCAAAACACTCCTTCCTTGAGAGTCCAGCTGCGCCGCAGTCCATCGCGCTCGCGCTTGATGTCGAGCAAGGCCTGGCGCATTTCATCGGCACTGACCAGGCGCGTACGTTGCGGCCCTTTCACCGTGAGTGAATAGCGGCAGCTGATTTGTTCGTCGATGTCTTCACCGTAGGACCGGTAGCTGGCCACGCTGACTCGCCCGCCCGGCGCAACCACACGCGGTTCCAATGGCGGCAACCAGTTGGTCGCGTGCTGTGCCTGCACTTCGAGCGGTACGCCACAGGTGTTGACCAGGTAAATGTCGTTCGTATAAACCAGCTGCGTGGTGCAGCCCGTTAATAACAGGCCGGCCACTGCCGCGAGGGATGTCATGCAGGCGCGAAATTTCACTGAACACGCCCTCCCTTGCTCGCGGTGATCGGCACGTACGAGTCGATGAAGAGGTATTCACCGTCGGAAGCGCTGACACGGTTCATCGTCAACGGCTTGCCATCGTGAGTAGCGAAGCGCACCCAGCCTTCTTTGACGAGACTGCCGCCCTCTGAGCGCACCTCAATGAAGTAGTCCGGTGGACTCGACCGGGTAATTTCGATGAAGTCGCCACCATCCTCGGCACCACGCCACACCGCGTCGGGATAAGCGGGCAAAACCGGCTTTTTCGAGTGACTCCAGCTCAGTTTGATCGCGACCATCACGACGGCGATGATGGCCAATGCTCCGATCAGGCTCAGCAGGTGATTGAGCCATTTCCATACACGCGGCCAAGTCATCATGGCGTACACCATGTGCGCACATCACGCTTGTTGAAGCCTGCGCACTGGTTGTTTTTGGCGATCAGGCGGTAGGCGTTTTCAGGGCTGTAGGCGAAATGGTAGTAATTCACCCGGTCCTCACCGTACAGCCAGTACGACGAGGAACCTTGATTGATTTCGTAAGGTTCGAAAGCCCAGATCGACGACTCTCCCGGGATGAAGTTGCTCCGATCCATCAGCAACATCATGGCGTTGGAAAACACCGGTGTGGCGAAGAACGCCACCGCCAGCAGCAGCGCCGTCAGCCCGTAAAAAAGAGGCTGCTTGGGGAGGACGAGCAAAGTGTTCAGGCGCATTCCGGCACCCACCAGTCTTCGTAGCCTTGCGTGCCGGGATACAGCACTGTCGAACCGCTGAACTCCGGGGGCCCACCGAAAACTTCAGTCACCCGAAAATTCCATTCGGACGATTCGAGCAGCGCGCCGTCAGCGGTGTACACGCGGAAAAAGTATTCACTGGCGAACAACTCGAAGACACTCCCGAGCAATCCCAGCTTGGGATAGCCGGGCGCGTAGATGACGAGATAGCACTCGCCCGAATCGTTCGAGTGTCGGGTGATGGGCTCTGCCGTTACACCACCGAAAATCTTCAACCCAAGCAAAACGGTACATATGCACACACCGATAAGAGCGGTCACCAGCAGCAGTCGCGATGTCGCTCGACGCGGGTGAATCGTCAGCGGTTGCGCGACCGCCTGCCGGCGCCAGCGGGTGTATACCGAATTTATGGCGTTGCTCAGCAGGATCGCGCCAACCGTCAAACCACCCGTGAGCGCGCAGTACGCCAAACCCCGGATGGGATATTGCGGCAGCAGGTAAAACAGGATCGTCAGCATCATGAAAATTACCAGACCGAACTGAATGGCCTGGCGCTGGATGAAGACCAGAATCAGATTGAGAGAAACGAAAAAATAGAAAATCAGGTACATCGCCATGCCAATGGCTACGCCACGCGAGGTCAGTCCACCGACCAGCTGTTTGTAGGCCGGCACGGCATAGCCATTCAGGACGATAAAAATCACGCAGGCCAGCGCATGCGCGGCCAATCCAATGAGTCGGGTACCCATCAGTTTTCTATCACTTTGTAGGGGGTATTACTGATCACGCTGTTGGCCCAATGCTCTTTCCAGCTTGGAAGCGACCACGTGAATGTTCGATCAGCCTTGTTGAAATCAATCCACGACACGCCGACGACTTCCTTGTCCTCATAGCCGCGCATATACAGCGACTCACTGATCATCAGCGGCGTACGGTAAGTGTGGCCGGGCTCTTTCAGGTCAATCAGTTTGAGATAGAGCATGCCGGAGGCACCGATCATCCAACTGGCGGGTACCACCTCGAATCGGTAATCGCCGGAAGGACTGAAGGTCACCAGAGACGGGGCACGCGTCAATTCGTTGATCACTACGATCACTGGCAGCAACAGCGTCACGGCCAGGAAGACGCCTACCGTCTTCGCACACCTACGCACGGCCGTCAGGGCGAAAAAAAGCACAGCGCTGCGCCCCAACGTTGCGAACGGGCTCCGGTGTACGGCGCTCCCTCGCATGGTCTTAATTCACCTTCACTTGCCCGCTGCCATCCAGGCGCGCGGAAAAACTGACCTGACGCTTGAAACCTTCAACTTCCAGCAGGCCTTCGATACTGAAGGACAGGCGAAGCTGATCGTGATCACGCGGCAGGGAAATGACACGCACGTTGCTCAGGCGCGGCTCGTAGGCTTCGATGAAGTTTTCGATGGCCAGACGGGCCTGACTCAGGGAGTCGTGCAGGCTCAGACGCATGTCATTGAGATCGGGCAACCCGTAGTCGGACAGCGTTTGCACGCTGCCCGCCCGGGTGCTGAGCATTTTGGCCAGATGGGCAGCCACCGACGCCATCGCGCAAGCCTCGAGGCTCTTGCCATTGCGTAGTTCCGCGTCGCCGTTGAGGCGTTCGAAAAGGCTGCCGTATCCGTCCATGAGTCGCTCTTACTCTTTGTCCAGCTTGCCAACCAGCGACAGGGTGAAATCGGCACCCATGTACTTGAAGTGCGGACGCACGTTCAAGCTCACGCGGTACCAGCCCGGCTCGCCTTCAACGTCGCTGACGATGATTTGCGCAGCGCGCAGCGGACGACGACCACGTACTTCGGCGCTCGGGTTTTCCTGGTCGGCAACGTACTGACGGATCCACTTGTTGAGTTCCAGCTCGAGGTCGGTACGTTCTTTCCACGAACCGAGTTGCTCGCGCTGCAGCACTTTCCAGTAGTGAGCCAGGCGGTTGACGCTCAGCATGGACGGCAGTTGGGTGCCGAGCTTGTAGTTCAGCTCTGCCGCCTTGCCTTCTGCGCTGATGCCGAAGAACTTCGGCTTCTGCACCGAGCTTGCGGAGAAGAACGCCGCGTTGTCGGAGCCTTTACGCATGGTCAGGGAGATGAAACCTTCCTCGGCCAGTTCGTATTCACGACGGTCGCTGACCAGTACCTCAGTAGGGATCTTGGTTTCGATCTCGCCCATGCTTTCGAAGTGGTGCAGAGGCAAGTCTTCAACCGCACCGCCGCTCTGTGGGCCGATGATGTTCGGGCACCAGCGGAATTTAGCGAAGCTGTCGGTCAGCTTGGTGCCGAACGCGTAAGCGGTGTTGCCCCACAGGTAGTGCTCGTGGCTGTTGGCAACGGT
>NZ_JBIUWQ010000039.1:0-22889 GCF_044743525.1 Pseudomonas sp. NPDC087598
CGCCCAATCCCGGCGCCGCCCACATCGGAAATCCCATGCAACTCAAGAATCCCATCCTCGGCCTGTGCCAACAGTCCACATTCATGCTCAGTGCCGCCAAAGTCGATCAGTGCCCTGACGACGAGGGCTTTGAAGTGGCCTTCGCCGGTCGTTCCAACGCCGGCAAATCCAGCGCCCTGAACACCCTGACTCACGCCAGCCTGGCGCGGACCTCGAAAACCCCGGGTCGCACACAGCTGTTGAACTTCTTCAAGCTAGACGAAGATCGGCGTCTGGTCGACCTGCCGGGCTACGGTTACGCAAAAGTACCGATCCCGTTGAAGATGCACTGGCAGCGTCACCTTGAGGCGTACCTCGGTGGCCGCGAGAGTTTGAAGGGTTTGATTCTGATGATGGACATCCGTCATCCAATGACCGACTTCGACCTGCTGATGCTCGACTGGGCCGTTGCGGCCGGCATGCCGATGCACATCCTGCTGACCAAGGCCGACAAACTGACCTACGGCGCCGCCAAGAACACCCTGCTCAAGGTGCAGTCGGAAATCCGCAAGGGTTGGGGTGATTTGGTCACCATCCAGCTGTTCTCCGCGCCAAAACGCATGGGCCTGGAAGAGGCCTACACTGTCCTGGCAGGCTGGATGGAACTGGCAGACAAAGGCACCGAGGCGGCTGCCGAGTAGGCGGGATAGGGAAATTTGTTTGTAGTGTGTTCAGGCAAGGCGAAAGGGCAGTGGAAAGCGGAGTTTAGGGGACCTAAATGAGCATTTGAGCTGTGCTTTCAACGCGGCATGAACGCGCTACAGACAAATTTTTGGCAAAAAAAGCCCCGGATTTCATTGGGGAGGGAGAAATTCCGGGGTTCAAGTTCCGAACCGCTAGGGCGGGGTTCAGATATCTGCCAACACTTAACACAACATAGGAGCATCGAAGGGCTTCACCAGCCATTCAGTAACTCTGAGTAGTGTCCTTCCAGATTAGTTCAGAATTTTTTCAAAAAGCTTTGGAATAATCCCAAGTGCTTTTCGAAATAAGCAGGTTTTACCGGCTCTGCCGCGACGCCATGTCGCGGCAGACCGAGTTCAAATGGCTCAGTGAGCCTCATCCCAATTGTTGCCCACACCCACTTCGACCAGCAGCGGCACATCCAGTTTCGCCGCTTCGCTCATGTGCACGCGAATCTCGCTGCTGACCTGCTCGACCAGATCCTCGCGAACTTCCAGCACCAGTTCATCGTGCACTTGCAGGATGACTTTGGCGTCCAGCCCGGACGTCGCCAGCCAGTTATCCACTGCCACCATGGCTTTCTTGATGATGTCGGCTGCGGTGCCCTGCATCGGCGCGTTGATCGCCGTGCGTTCGGCTGCTGCGCGTTCCTGTGGCTTGTTGGAGTTGATCTCCGGCAGGTACAGGCGACGGCCGAAGAAGGTTTCGACATAACCCTGATCCGCCGCCTGGGCGCGAGTGCGATCCATGTACTCACGAACCCCTGGATAGCGCGCGAAGTACGTATCGATGTAAGCCTTGGCGGTCTTGGTGTCGACGCCGATGTCCTTGCCGAGCTTCTGCGCGCCCATGCCGTAGATCAGGCCGAAGTTGATCGCCTTGGCGCCACGGCGCTGGTCTGAGGTCACTTCGTTGAGTTCGACCTTGAACACTTCGGCAGCGGTCGCGGTGTGCACGTCGAGATTATTGCGGAAGGCGTTCATCAGGCCTTCGTCTTTGGACAGGTGGGCCATGATCCGCAGTTCGATCTGCGAATAGTCCGCCGCCAGCAGTTTGTAGCCTTTCGGCGCGACGAAAGCCTGACGAATGCGTCGGCCTTCCGCAGTGCGCACCGGAATGTTCTGCAGGTTCGGATCACTGGAGGACAAACGCCCGGTCGATGCTACCGCCTGGTGATACGAAGTGTGGATGCGCCCGGTGCGCGGGTTGATCTGCTCCGGCAGGCGATCGGTGTAGGTGCTTTTCAGCTTGCTCATCGAACGGTGCTCCATCAGCACCTTCGGCAAGCGGTGATCGTCTTCGGCGAGTTTCGCCAGCACTTCCTCAGCGGTGGACGGCTGACCCTTGGCAGTCTTTTTCAACACCGGCAGACCGAGTTTCTCGTAGAGAATCACGCCCAGTTGCTTCGGCGAGCCGAGGTTGAATTCTTCCCCGGCGATCTCGAACGCTTCGCGCTCCAGCGCCACCATTTTGTTGCCGAGCTCAATGCTCTGAATGCCGAGCAGTTCAGCATCGACGAATGCGCCTTGACGCTCGATGCGCGCCAGCACCGGCACCAGTGGAATTTCGATGTCGGTCAAAACGCTGGCCAGGCTCGGGATGGCGCTAAGCTTTTCGAACAGGGTCTGGTGCAGACGCAGGGTGATGTCGGCATCTTCCGCAGCATACGGCCCGGCCTGTTCCAGAGCGATCTGGTCGAAGGTCAGCTGCTTGGCGCCTTTGCCAGCGATGTCCTGGAAGCTCACGGTGGTGTGATCCAGGTACTTCTGCGCGAGGCTGTCCATGTCGTGACGGGTGGCGGTGGAGTTGAGCACGTAGGACTCAAGCATCGTGTCGAAAGCGATGCCGCGCACGGTGATGCCGTTGTTCTGGTCGCCACCGATGGCGCAGTTGGCCAGGATGTTCATGTCGAACTTGGCGTGTTGGCCAACCTTGAGCTTGCTCGGGTCCTCCAGAATCGGCTTGAGTGCGCGTAGCACGGTGTCGCGATCCAGTTGTTCCGGTACGCCGATGTAGGAGTGGGTCAGCGGAATGTACGCGGCTTCGTTGGCCTGCACGGCGAACGACAGACCGACCAGTTGCGCCTGTTGTGCGTCGATGCCGGTAGTTTCGGTGTCGAAGGCGAACAGCTTGGCGTTGTTCAGCTTTTCCAGCCAGACGTCGAAACGCGCCTGATCGAGGATGGTTTCGTAAGCGGCTTCAGCGGGAGCGGCAGGCGCCTCGGCTTCTGGTGCGCTGAACAGATCGCCCGCCGGCGCAGGCTCGCTGGCTGCGCTCAATTCCAGACGTTTGGCGTCGCGATCCAGATCATTGATCCAGCTCTTGAATTCCAGCAGGGTGTACAGCTCGTAGAGCTTGGCCGGGTCTTCCGCGCCCATTTGCAGGTCGTCGAGTTCGACGTCCAGCGGCACGTCGACCTTGATGGTCGCCAGTTGGTAGGAGAGGAACGCCATCTCCTTGTGTTCTTCGAGCTTGGCCGGGAGGGTCTTGGCGCCGCGAATCGGCAGGGTCGGCACAATGTCGAGATTCGCGTACAGCTCGGTGAGGCCGCCGTTGACGCCGACCAGCAGGCCGGAAGCGGTCTTCGGGCCGATACCGGGAACGCCCGGGATGTTGTCGGAAGAGTCGCCCATCAGCGCCAGGTAATCGATGATCTGCTCCGGTGCGACGCCGAATTTCTCCTTCACGCCTTCCACATCCATCGAACTACCGGACATGGTGTTGACCAAGGTAATGTGGCCATCGACCAGTTGCGCCATGTCCTTGTCGCCGGTCGAGATGATCACCGGCCGATCCGCCGCCGCGCTGCTGCGGGCGAGGGTGCCGATCACGTCGTCGGCCTCGACACCTTCAACGCACAGCAACGGGAAGCCGAGCGCGATCACGCTCTGGTGCAGCGGTTCGATCTGCACGCGCATGTCGTCGGGCATGCTTGGGCGGTTGGCCTTGTATTCGGCGTACATCTCATCGCGAAAGGTCCCGCCCTTGGCGTCGAAGACCACCGCGAACGGGCTGTCCGGGTACTGCTTGCGCAGACTCTTGAGCATGTTCAACACGCCCTTGACCGCGCCGGTCGGCAGGCCTTTGGAGGTGGTCAGCGGTGGCAGGGCGTGGAAAGCGCGGTACAGGTAAGACGAACCGTCCACCAGGACGAGGGGGGCTTGGCTCATGAGCAGGATCAACCTTTTCGGCGGGTCCGGCGCTAGAATAGCGGGACCGTTGACGACAAAGGGACAAGGTTATCATGCGTACGTTAAATCGCTTGCTGCTGGTCGGTCTGATTGCTGCCTCACCTTTGGCCGTGATGGCGGCGGATGATGCGCCGGCAAATGAGCCGGAAGTTACCATCAACACGCACACGGAAGGCGACAAGGTCATTCAGGAATACAGCCGGAGTGGCTTCGTGTATGCGATCAAGGTCACGCCGAAGGGCGGAAAGCCGTATTTCCTGGTTCGCGCCGATGGTACGGACGCGAACTACATACGCTCCGACCAGCCGGATATGCTGATTCCGTCGTGGGAAATTTTTACCTGGAAGTAAGTTTCCCGACTTTTAATCGGCGCCGCGCGAAAGCGGCGCCAGAACTGAGCAGTTTTTAACCATGTCTGTGTTCACCCCCCTGGCTCGGCCCGAGCTGGAAACCTTTCTCGCCCCCTACGGGCTCGGCCGTCTGCTCGATTTCCAGGGGATCGCCGCCGGCAGTGAAAACACCAATTTCTTCATCAGCCTGGAGCAGGGCGAATTCGTCCTGACCCTGGTCGAGCGCGGCCCGGTGCAAGAGATGCCGTTCTTCATCGACCTGCTCGACGTGCTGCACGAGGCTGATCTGCCGGTGCCTTATGCCCTGCGCACCACCGACGGCGTCGCGTTGCGTGAGCTGAAGGGTAAACCGGCGCTGTTGCAGCCGCGCCTTTCGGGCAAGCACATCAAAGTCGCCAATGCCCAGCATTGCGTGCAGGTCGGTGAGTTGCAGGCGCATCTGCACCTGGCGACCCAAGGCGAGCGCATGATCAAACGCAAGACCGACCGTGGCCTGGACTGGATGCTGGAGGAGGGTACCGAGTTGCTCTCGCACCTGAGCGATGAGCCGCGTGCCTTGCTGCAAAAGGCTCTGGATGAAATCACTGAGCGCAAAGAGAAGATTCTTGCGCTGCCTCGGGCGAACATTCACGCGGACCTGTTTCGCGACAACGCGATGTTCGAAGGCACGCACCTGACCGGGCTGATCGACTTCTACAACGCCTGCTCGGGGCCGATGCTCTACGACGTGGCGATTGCCCTGAACGACTGGTGTTCGGACGACGACGGGGTGATTGATGGCCCAAGGGCGCGGGCGTTCCTCGGTGCTTATGCGGCATTACGCCCGTTCACAGCGGCGGAGGCCGAGTTGTGGCCGACGATGTTGCGCGTGGCCTGTGTGCGGTTCTGGCTGTCGCGGTTGATCGCGGCTGAGCAGTTTGCCGGGCAGGATGTGCTGATTCACGATCCGCAGGAATTTGAACAGCGGTTGGCGCAGAGGCAGCAGGTTCAGACTCCGCTACCTTTCGCCCTCTGAAACTGTGGCGAGCGAGCTTGCTCGCGCTGGGCCGCGCAGCGTCCCCAAAATTCTGGCAGTCAGCCAGATTTTTGTGAGTGCTGCGCACTCAAGCGGGAGCAAGCTCCCTCGCCACAGGTTTTGGTTTGTTACAACGATTCCAGGCAACCGGCCAGATCATTGCCCAACTTCTCCAGTACCTGCTCATAGCCCTGAGCGGTCGCCGGGGTGTACCCGCCCAACGCATCCAGCTCAGCCAGTTTTACCGGCAGACCTGCCACCAGTGTCTCGGCCAGACGTGGCCGCAATGGCGGCTCGCTGAACACACAGGTCTTGCCGACTTCCTGCAAACGCTTGCGCATCGCCGCGACATGCTGCGCGCCCGGCTGCACTTCGGCTGCCACACTGAACACGCCGGTGTGCTTCAGGCCGTAAGCCTCTTCAAAGTAATCAAACGCCTCGTGAAAGACGAAGTAAGGCTTGCCTTCAACACCCGCCAGACGCTTCTTCAAAAGCACATCCAGTGCATCCAGACGCTCGTCGAAAGCCTTGGCATTGCTCTGATAGCGTTCGGCGTTGGCCGGGTCGGCAGCGCTCAAGTCAGCCGCCATCTTGTCGGCAATGACCCGCGCGTTGACCGGCGATAGCCACAAATGTGCGTCCAGTGTGCCCGGACGGTGATCGTGATCATGCTCGTCGGCCTCTTCGGCGTGGGAATGGCTGTCTTCAGCAAAGCGACGCAGTTTCATCCCCGGCAGATCCTGCACTGCCACGCTTGGCAGCGTACGACCGTTCAGCACGCGTGGCAGGAAACCTTCCATGTCCGGGCCGATCCAGTAGAGCAGATCCACCGACTGCACCTTCCGTACGTCGGACGGGCGCAGGGCGTAATTGTGTGGCGAGGCGCCGGGCGGCAGCAGCACTTCGGGAATCGCCACACCGTCCTGCACTGCCGCAGCAATCAGCTGCAACGGCTTGATGCTGGTGAGGACTTTGACCTCGGCCTGAGCCGAACCGATCAGCAGAAAACTGGCGACAAATGCCACAAAAACAGAAAAAAGTCGGGACACGATGACCACTCAAGGAGGCGAGAACGGGTAACATAATAACGTCTCTATCAAAACTCGTCGCCGCCCATGCCTATTACACCGATTGCCAGCCGTCCCCACGATCACTCTCATTGCGTGCACAGCGCTTTGTCCGAGGCCGATACCTTGTGCGCCCAGAAAGGCTTGCGCCTGACCGCGTTGCGCCGCCGGGTGCTGGAACTGGTGTGGCAGAGCCACAAGCCACTGGGCGCCTATGACATTCTCGCCGTGCTGAGCGAGCAGGACGGCCGTCGTGCCGCACCGCCAACCGTCTATCGGGCTCTGGATTTTCTGCTCGAAAACGGTCTGGTGCACCGCATCTCCTCGCTCAACGCCTTCGTTGGCTGTGTGCATCCTGAGCATGCGCATCAGGGCCAGTTCCTGATCTGCCGCGATTGCCATGCTGCCATCGAGCTTGAGCAAAAAGTGATCAGCGACGCGATCATCAATAGCGCCAAGGACGTCGGTTTCATCGTCGAAGCACAGACCGTCGAAGTCGTCGGCCTCTGCTCCGGTTGCCAGGGGGCTTGATGAGCAACGCGCTGATCCGTCTGGAACAGGTTGCCGTCACGTTTGCCGGGCAGACCGTGCTGGACAACATCGAGCTGAGCGTCGAGCCGGGGCAAATTGTCACGCTGATCGGCCCTAATGGCGCCGGCAAGACCACGCTGGTGCGTGCCGTGCTCGGGCTGTTGAAGCCGGACAGCGGCAGTGTCTGGCGCAAGCCGAAACTGCGCGTCGGTTACATGCCGCAAAAACTCCACGTCGATCCGACCCTGCCGCTTTCGGTGCTGCGCTTTCTGCGCCTGGTGCCAGGCGTTGATCGTCCGCGTGCGTTGGCGGCGTTGAAAGAAGTGGGCGCCGAGCATGTCATCGACAGCCCGGTGCAGAGCGTTTCCGGCGGCGAAATGCAGCGTGTGCTGCTGGCCCGGGCGCTGCTGCGCGAGCCGGAATTGCTGGTGCTCGACGAGCCGGTGCAAGGCGTCGACGTCGCCGGGCAAGCCGAGCTGTACAGCCTGATCACCCGTCTGCGTGACCGCCATGGCTGCGGCGTATTGATGGTGTCCCACGATCTGCATCTGGTGATGAGCACCACCGACCAGGTGGTCTGCCTCAACCGCCACGTCTGCTGCTCCGGGCATCCCGAGCAGGTCAGCGGCGATCCGGCGTTTGTCGAGCTGTTTGGCAAGAATGCCCAGAGTCTGGCGGTCTATCACCATCATCACGACCATGCTCACGACTTGCATGGCTCGGTCGTCAAAGGGCCGGTTATCGGCCAACCTCACGTTCACGGAGACAACTGCAAGCATGGCTGATTTTCTGTTGTATGCCCTGCTTGCAGGTCTGGCGCTGGCGATTGTTGCAGGACCGCTCGGCTCGTTCGTGGTCTGGCGGCGCATGGCCTATTTCGGCGACACCTTGTCTCACGCGGCATTGCTCGGCGTGGCGTTGGGTTTTCTACTGGATGTCAGCCCGACGGTCGCAGTGACCGTCGGCTGCCTGCTGCTGGCGGTGCTGCTGGTGACCTTGCAACAGCGTCAACCGCTGGCGTCCGACACGCTTTTGGGAATTCTCGCACCCAGCACGCTCTCACTCGGGCTGGTGGTACTAAGCTTCATGCATGAAGTGCGGATCGACCTGATGGCCTATCTGTTCGGCGACCTGCTGGCGATCAGTCCGACCGATCTGGCGTGGATCCTTGGTGGCAGCGCGGCGGTGCTGGTTGTGCTGGTGGCACTGTGGCGGCCACTGCTGGCAATCACCGTGCACGAAGAGCTGGCCAAGGTCGAAGGCCTGCCGGTGGCGGGTCTACGCATGGCGCTGATGCTGTTGATTGCGGTAGTGATTGCGGTGGCGATGAAAATTGTCGGTGTATTGCTGATTACTTCGCTATTGATCATCCCGGCGGCTGCGGCACAGCGTCACGCCCGTTCGCCGGAGCAGATGGCCCTGGGCGCGAGCCTGCTGGGCATACTCGCCGTGTGCGGCGGGCTGGCGCTGTCGTGGTTCAAGGACACCCCGGCCGGCCCGTCAATCGTTGTGACGGCGGCCGCACTGTTTCTGCTGAGTTTTGTTCTGCCCCGTCGAGGGGTGTAGACTTGCTCGCTTTTTGCGCAATTAGAGAGTCGCAGGAATGAAGCCGTTCGCCTCCCGTTATCTGCTCCTTGTTGCATTTTCAGTGCTGCTGGGCGCCTGTCAAAGCACGCCGCCGGTGGCCGAAGTCCCCGATGCGCGGGCTACGGCCATCGCACAGCTGGAGCAAAGCCTGGCCAGCAGCGAACTGGCCACCGCCGAAGACCAATTGGCCGCTTTGCAGGCTGAAACCCCCAACGACCAATCCCTTGAGCAATACCAGCGGCAACTGGCCGAGGCGTATCTGCGCCGCAGCCAGATCGTCCTGCAAAAGGGTGATGTGAATGCGGCCGCGACGGCGTTGAGCCGTGCCCGTGTGCTGATGCCCAAGGCGCCGGCGCTGACCGGTGGCGTCAATGGTGCAATCACCGAAGCGCGCAAGGCTGAGCTGGAAAAGGCTGAGGCGGCGTTGCTGGCGGCTGAAGCCAAGCCAAAAGCCAAAGTGATCGACCCGACCGCCGAAAGCACCACGGTTGCGTTGAACATCACCGATAGTCGCAAACTTCGCCGTCAACTGGATGCGATCGCCGCCGATGTGGTGAATTACGAGTGCTCGGTGAGCATTCAGGCGCCGCGTACTAATGATTACCCGTGGTTGTCGACGCTGCTGACCAAGCGGGTGAAGAAACTGAATCCGGATTTCGATCTGCAGATTCAGAAGCAGATCTTGCGCACAGTGCCGGCGCAGATGGTCTTGAGTCCGCGTAAACCCTAAAAGCATCGCGGGCAAGCCCGCTCCCACAGGTACAGCGTGATCCCTGTGGGAGCGGGCTTGCCCGCGATGACGTCTTACCAGTCGCCGAATTTCTTAGGCCGGAATGGCTTTCGCCTTAGGCTCGCGATCCCAAACCCGATGCTGCCTGATCGCAGCAAAGAACGGCTTGGTCAACGCCGGCACATCCTTGCCCTGCAGCAGCCCGGCATCCGCCTCCAGCTTCAGCAAATCCTGCAACTGCTTGGCATCGCCGTGCAGCGCAATCGCCTTCAGATGCTTGTACGCCTCCAGCAGGTAATGCAACGCCACGCCATCACCGCTCAACGCTTTGATCGACGCCGCTCCACCCGGCACAAACACCGCATCGAAAATCACTGACGGCATGCCTTCCATCGATGCATCCACCGGCAGGGTTTTGCCGTCGGCAGTCTTCACTGGCGCTGACGTCGGGCCAAGCAACTTGGCATGAGCACCTTCAGCCGCCAACGCCTTCTTCATTGCATCAATCGCCGCGCCATCGACGCCATTCGCGGCAAGAATCGCCACTTTTCGCGTCTTGATGTTCTCCGGCAACAGGTTGGCCTGGCTCAGCGAAGGTGAATTGTCGAAAGAGGTTTTGCGCACCTCTACCGTGCCTTTGCTCGGTGCCGGCAAGCCCAGATTGGCCGCGACACGTTTGGCCAGCTCCAGATCGATGTTGGCGAGAATCTCGTTCACCTCACGTGCCCGGATGAACTCACGCTCAACCTTGCCCAGCTCAAAGCTGTAGGCCGCGATGATGTGTTCTTTCTCATGCGCACTCATGCTGTTGAAGAACAGCCGTGCCTGGGAAAAGTGATCGCTGAACGACTCGCTGCGTTGGCGAATCTTCGCCGCGTCGATGCGTTCCGGGTAACTTTCAAAACCACCATCCTGCGCGGCGGGCGGGGTTTCCTTCGGCCAGCCGCCATCAATCGAGTTCGGCTCGTAAGACGCACGACCCTTGTCGATCACCGTGCGGTGCTGAGCATCGCGCTGCCCGTTATGGAACGGCGCCACCGGACGGTTGATCGGTAGTTCGTGAAAATTCGGGCCGCCGAGTCGGCTGATCTGCGTATCGGTGTAGGAAAACAGCCGACCTTGCAGCAGCGGATCGTTGGAGAAGTCGATCCCCGGTACGATGTGGCCCGGGCAGAAGGCAACCTGCTCGGTCTCGGCAAAGAAGTTGTCCGGGTTACGGTTCAGGGTCATTTTGCCCAGCGGCGTAATCGGCACGATCTCCTCGGGGATCAGCTTGGTCGGGTCGAGGATGTCGAAATCGAAGTCATGCTCGTTTTCCTCCTCGATGACCTGCACACCCAACTCCCATTCCGGGTAGTCGCCCATTTCGATGGCTTCCCAGAGATCGCGACGGTGGTAGTCGGTGTCCTTGCCGGCAAGTTTCTGCGCTTCATCCCACACCAGCGAGCAAGTGCCGGCGGTAGGTCGCCAGTGGAATTTGACGAAGCGCGATTTACCCTCGGCGTTGACTAGCCGGAATGTATGCACGCCGAAGCCTTGCATGCTGCGCAGGCTTTTCGGGATCGCCCGGTCGGACATCGCCCAGATGACCATGTGCGCCGATTCCGGCACCAGTGAAACAAAATCCCAGAACGTGTCATGCGCCGAACCGCCAGTCGGTATCTCGTTATGCGGCTCGGGTTTTACCGCGTGGACGAAGTCGGGAAACTTGATCGCATCCTGAATAAAGAACACCGGCATGTTGTTGCCGACCAGGTCGAAGTTGCCTTCATCAGTGAAGAACTTCACCGCGAAACCACGCACGTCACGCACGGTGTCGCCGGAGCCCCGCGGCCCTTGCACGGTGGAAAAGCGCACGAATACCGGCGTCTTTTTCCCCGGATCCTGTAGGAAGCCAGCCTTGGTCAATGCTGCATGATTCTCGTAAGCCTGAAAGAAACCATGCGCGCCGGTGCCACGTGCGTGAACGATGCGCTCCGGGATCCGTTCATGGTCAAAGTGCGTGATCTTTTCACGCATGATGAAATCTTCCAGCAACGACGGCCCGCGGGGGCCGGCCTTGAGGGTGTTCTGGTTGTCGGCGACTTTCACACCTTGATTGGTGCGCAGCGCCTGACCGGTGGCGTCGGAGCGGAATTTCTCCAGGCTGTCGAGTTTGGCATTGGTGTTGGCGCGATCCTTGGTATCGGTCCCGGCCATCTGGCTTTTGTCGGAGGTAGGCTTCTTGCTGCTCATCAGTCGTAAACTCCTCGTTTGACCCCGATGCGTGTCGGGGACTCTTGAGTGGTTCCCGGGCACGGTACCCAGGGTTTTCAAGTCGCTTACTTAGTGACTGATGAGGGTTTTGGGCGTTCCTTTTTTATGACCTTTGATCTTGTTATTGCCAAATCGAAGGTTAATTGCGAAATAAATGCTAAGAACCTCTATACGGACAGGCTAAAATGCGCGCCCGGCTAACCGCTGATCCTTTTCTAACGCGCCCCACAAGGTTCGCTACGTGATCGAGTTTCAAAACGTCCACAAGACTTACCGCGTCGCCGGTAAGGACATTCCCGCCCTGCACCCGACCAGTCTGACGATTGAGAACGGTCAGGTCTTCGGCCTGATCGGTCATTCCGGTGCGGGCAAAAGTACCCTGCTGCGGCTGATCAATCGCCTGGAACAATCCAGTGGCGGCAAGATCATCGTCGATGGCGAAGAAGTCACCGCGCTGGACGCCAACGGCCTGCGCCGTTTCCGCCAGCAAGTCGGGATGATCTTCCAGCACTTCAACCTGCTCGCCTCCAAGACTGTGGCCGACAACGTTGCGTTGCCGCTCACCCTGGCCGGTGAGCTGTCGAGCAGCGACATCGACAAGCGCGTCGCCGAGTTGCTCAAGCGCGTCGGCCTGTCCGATCACGCAAAGAAGTATCCGGCGCAATTGTCCGGCGGCCAGAAGCAGCGCGTCGGCATCGCCCGCGCTCTGGCGACCAAGCCGAAAATCCTGCTGTGCGACGAGGCCACCAGCGCTCTCGACCCGCAGACCACGGCGTCGGTCCTGCAACTGCTGGCCGAGATCAACCGCGAGCTGAAACTGACCATCGTCCTGATCACCCACGAGATGGATGTGATCCGCCGTGTCTGCGATCAGGTCGGCGTGATGGATGCCGGTGTAATCGTCGAGCAAGGTTCGGTTGCCGATGTGTTCCTGCATCCGCAGCACCCGACCACCAAGCGTTTCGTCCAGGAAAGCGAGCAGATCGACGAAAGCGAGCAGCGCGATGACTTCGCTCACGTGCCCGGTCGTATTGTGCGTCTGACCTTCCAGGGCGAAGCGACCTACGCGCCATTGCTTGGCACCGTCGCCCGGGAAACCGGCGTCGACTACAGCATCCTCGCCGGTCGCATCGACCGCATCAAAGACATTCCGTACGGGCAATTGACCCTCGCCGTCACCGGTGGCGACATGGAAGCGGCCTTCGCCCGCTTCACCGCCGCTGACGTTCACATGGAGGTATTGCGCTAATGGAAGATCTGATCAGTTTCTTCACCAATATCGACTGGTACGAAATCTGGCTGGCGACCGGCGACACCCTGCTGATGCTCGGTGGTTCGCTGCTGTTCACCGTGCTGCTCGGCCTGCCGCTGGGCGTGTTGCTGTTTCTCTGCAGCCCGCGTCAGCTCCTGGAAAACCGTGGCGTCTACGCGTTCATGTCGCTGGCGGTGAACATCCTGCGTTCGCTGCCGTTCATTATTCTGTTGATCGTGATGATCCCGTTCACCGTGCTGATCACTGGTACGTCGCTGGGCGTGGCCGGTGCGATTCCGCCGCTGGTGGTCGGCGCTACGCCGTTCTTCGCGCGTCTGGTGGAAACCGCGCTGCGTGAAGTTGATCGCGGCATCATCGAAGCGACTCAGTCGATGGGCGCGACCACGCGGCAGATCATCATGAACGCTTTGCTGCCAGAGGCCCGTCCGGGCATCTTCGCGGCGATTACAGTGACGGCGATTACACTGGTGTCCTACACGGCGATGGCCGGTGTAGTCGGCGCCGGTGGTCTGGGTGACCTGGCGATCCGTTTCGGTTATCAGCGTTTCCAGACCGACGTGATGATCGTTACCGTGGTGCTGCTGTTGATCCTGGTGCAAGTGCTGCAGATGGTCGGTGATCGACTGGTCGTACATTTCTCGCGCAAATAACCGGTTTTGTAACTTAGAGATGAGCCGGCCATTCGCTGGCAGGCGCCAAGACGGGCGCTTTGAAAAGGAGTTAGCTGAATGAAAAAACTGATCGCTGCTTTCGCTGCCGTTGCGGCATTCTCGGCCCACGCCGAAACCCTGACCGTTGCCGCCACTCCGGTGCCGCACGCGGAAATCCTCGAATTCGTGAAGCCGGCGCTGGCCAAAGAAGGCGTGGATCTGAAGGTCAAGGTGTTCACCGACTACATTCAGCCGAACGTACAGGTCGCTGAAAAGCGTCTGGACGCGAACTTCTTCCAGCATCAGCCGTACCTTGATGAGTTCAACAAGGCCAAGGGCACCAGCCTGGTGGCGGTGACTGGCGTGCACCTGGAACCGCTGGGCGCGTACTCGAGCAAGATCAAGGATCTGAAAGACCTGCCAAGCGGCGCCAATGTGGTGATCCCGAACGACGCCACCAACGGCGGCCGTGCGCTGTTGCTGCTGGCCAAGGCTGGCGTGATTACTTTGAAGGATCCGACCAACATTCTGTCGACCGTCAAAGACATCGCACAGAACCCGAAAGACCTGAAGATCCGTGAACTGGAAGCCGCGACCATCCCGCGCGTGCTGACCCAGGTCGATCTGGCGCTGATCAACACCAACTACGCGCTGGAAGCCAAGCTCGATCCGTCCAAGGACGCGCTGGTGATCGAAGGTAACGACTCGCCTTACGTGAACATCCTGGTGTCCCGTGCGGACAACAAGGACAGCGACGCCATGAAGAAACTGGCAGCCGCCCTGCACAGCCCGGAAGTGAAGCAATTCATCACCGAGAAGTACAAAGGCGCGGTATTGCCGGCGTTCTGATTCTGGCGCTGTAACGAAAAAGGGGGCGCCATGAGCGTCCCCTTTTTTTTGCCTGCTGTCCGCACTGCATTTGTGGCGAGGGGATTTATCCCCGTTCGGCTGCGCAGCAGTTGCAGATTTTGGGGCCGCTTCGCAGCCCAACGGGGATAAATCCCCTCGCCACAAAGAGTCCCGGTGCTTCCAGTGGTGCGTTACTTGCGGTTCAGCATCACCGGCAACTGCGCAACCAGTTTGGCGTTGTTCAGCGGTGCACGAATAAACCCACGCTGCGTGCCATCCGGGCCAATTACCGCGAGGTTGCCGCTATGGTCGACGGTGTAATTCGGCTTGCTGGTATCGGCCGGAATAAACGGAATACTCACCGCGTTCGCCACTTTCTGCAGCTCTTCAATCGAGGTCGGCGTCAGGCCGACAAACTGCGGATCGAAGTATCCCAGGTACTGCTTCAGCTGCTTCGGGTTATCGCGGTTCGGGTCAACGCTGACCAATACGATCTGCAACTTATCCACAGCGTCCTTGGGCAATTCACTCTTGATTTGCCGCAGCTGCGCCAACGTGGTCGGGCAGATGTCCGGGCAGAAGGTGTAACCGAAGAACAACAGACTCCACTTGCCTTTCAATTCGTTGATCGCGACCGGTTTGCCGTCCTGATCGGTCATCGTCACGTCCGGCAGGTTGCGGCTCTGCGGCAGCAGGATGATGCCGGCGTCGATCAGCGCTGTGGGGTCGCCCTGGCCCTTGCCGCTCAGCACTTTGTTGACGGTCAGGCCGAGGATCAGCGCGATCACGGCGACGAGGATGAAGACGGTTTTCTGGGTTCGAGTCATAGGTTCAACAGTAAGTAGTGGTCTACGAGCAGGGCGATGAACAGCAGGAACAAGTACCAGATAGAGTACTTGAAGGTGTTGATCGCCGCGTGCGGCCGAGTGCCACGGTACAGCACCACGGCCCATTGCAGGAACCTTGCGCCCAGCGCGAGTGCGCAAATCAGGTAGAGCACGCCGCTCATGTGGATCACGTACGGCAGCAGACTCACCGCCAGCAGCGCGAAGGTGTACAGCAGAATGTGCACTTTGGTGTAGTGCTCGCCGTGGGTGACTGGCAGCATCGGGATGTCAGCCTTGGCGTATTCCTCTTTGCGATGGATCGCCAGCGCCCAGAAATGCGGCGGCGTCCAGGCGAAGATGATCAGCACCAGCAACAGCGGTTCGGCGCTGACGTGGCCGGTGGCGGCGGTCCAGCCGAGCAGCGGCGGCGCGGCGCCGGCGAGGCCACCGATGACAATGTTCTGCGGCGTCGCGCGTTTGAGAAACCCGGTGTAGATCACTGCGTAACCGAGCAGCGAGGCCAGCGTCAGCCATGCCGTCAGCGGGTTGGTGAAGGTCAGCAGCAACGCCTGACCAAGCAGCGCCAACACCAGCGCAAAGGTCAGTGCTGCGGCAGGCGAAACCCGGCCTTCGGCCAAAGGCCGTTTGTGCGTGCGCGCCATCACCGCATCGATGCGCCGATCCACCACATGGTTGACCGCCGCCGCGCCACCGGCACACAGCGCGATGCCCAGATTGCCGAACACCAGCACCGTCCATGGCACCCCGGCACGAGTGGCGAGGAACATGCCGACCAGCGAGGTGATCAGCATCAGCACCACGACTTTCGGTTTGGTCAGTTCCAGATAATCACGCCAGATCGCCTGATGCGGTCGTTCGCCAATCAGAATCGCCACGGCGTTTCTCCTTTTATTGTGATGGGCGCGGCCGAGTGTTTACGCGGGCTGAGGCGCCAGCGTGCGAGCACCGGTTGTTTGACCCGGACCAGACTGGTCCGCGCGTGGTAATTGACCAGCACCATGGTCAGCAACAGCGCCGCGCCGCCGGCGTTATGCGCCACGGCCACCGGCAGCGGCAGATGAAACAGCACGTTGCTGATGCCAAGGGTGATTTGCGCGGCGAGGGCGATCACCACCAATCCGGCTAGTCGCGTCATGCCGACCACTTTCAGTTGCCAGGCCAGGCCGAGTAAAACCAATGTCACCAGCAGCGCACCGATTCGGTGGGTCAGATGAATTGCCGTGCGTGCATCGCTGTCGAGTTGCCCGCCGAGGTAATTCGGGCCGATGTGCTGAGTCAGGTGAAAACCGTTGGCGAAGTCTGCGGGTGGCAGCCATTGGCCGTGGCAGGTCGGGAAGTCGATGCAGGCCACCGCCGCATAATTGGAACTGACCCAGCCACCGAGCGCGATCTGGCCGATCACCAGTAACAGGCCAGCAGTCGCCCAATACTGCAAACGCTTGGGCACGGTCAGCGCCGGCAACACGCCGGATAACCTCAACGTCAGCAAAAACAGCAGGCTCAAGGTGGCAAATCCGCCAAGCAAATGCCCGGTGACCACTTGCGGCCAGAGCTTGAGCGTCACTGTCCACATGCCGAACGCCGCTTGCGCAAACACCACCGCCAGCAGAAACAGCGGCAGCTTCAGCGGCTGCCCCGGATGACGCCGATTGACCCAGGCGCGCCCGGCCAGAATCGAAATCAGCATGCCGAGGGTGCCGGCGAAGTAGCGGTGGATCATCTCGTTCCAACCCTTGTGCGCCTCTACCGGCGAGTCAGGGTAATGCAGTTCGGCATGGGCCAGTTGGGCTTCGCTTTTCGGCACGCTGATAAACCCATAACAGCCCGGCCAGTCCGGACAGCCCAGGCCTGCGTGGGTCAGGCGGGTGTAGGCGCCGAGCAGCACCACAATCAGTGCCAGCAGGGTGGCAAACAGCGCGAGGCGAAATCCAGGTTTGGCCATGACGATGCCCTTATCCGATGTTCGACAGTTTCAGCAGGTGACGCAGGTCGTTGAGCAGATCCTTTCCTTTGACGTTCGGGTCGTAACGCAGCACCAGATTGCCGTGCGGATCGATGATCCACAGTTGCGGGGTAGCCTTGTCGCCAGTGGTCTTGCTGAAGGTGGTGACATCCAGTGGATAGCGTTGCAGTTGCGGATATTCACGGGTCAGCTTGGCTTCGTAGTCAGCGCCCAAAGGCTGTGCGGCGGCCAGGGCGTGGCTGGCGCGGCTGGCATCACGACCGAGGCCGATCTGGATCTGCCGCGCCAGGTACACCAACTGCTGGCAATCGACCGCGCAATCCTTGGGCGCGGTTACCAGCATCTGCCAGCGCTCTTCATCGGCTTGTACGCCGAGGTCGGCGCGGGTCTGGCCATTGCCGATCAGTTCGCCGTGATAGCTGCGGCCATCCGGTACCCAGAACTGCAATTTGTACATGCCGGTGGCGAGGATCATCGGACCGATCACACCGAGCAGGATCAGCAGCAGCTGGATGCGTCCGCGACGGCGACTGGCGACGGGTTTCGCTTCAGACATGCTGGGTGGATTCATGGCCGTTCCCATGGTGTTTCTCCTTTGCGTTGTGCAAGCCCAAATAGACGTAGAGGCCGAGCAGGGCGGTGGCCATGGCGAACCACTGCACGGCGTAACCGAGGTGTTTTTCCGGGCCCATGGCGACTACTGGCCAGTCGGCCTCGTAGCTGGCCGGGCCTTGTTCTGCACGCACTTCGTAGGTGAGGCCGTCGCGGCCGAGGGTTTTCCACAACTTGGCCGGCTCGACGGCGGTGATGGTTTGCGGCCAGGTGCTGCTGACCGGGTCGGCATGCAACTGGAAGGTGGCGCCGGGAGCGACGTAGACCCAGGCATCGATACTCAGCGCCTCGGCAGGCGTGCTGAATTGTGGCGCTACGCGACGGTCCGGCCATGGCAGCCAGCCACGATTGACCAGCAGCCACAGTCCTGTGGCCCGGTCCTGAAACGGTTGCAGCAGCTCCACGCCGACCTTGCCGTTACGCTGGCGGTTGTCGAGCAGCAGGCTGTGCGCAGCATCGAACTGGCCATGCAGATGCACCCGGCGAAAGGCCGGATCGGCGCTGTGCAGCAATTCGCTGCTGGCCATCGGTTCGGCGGCGCGACGTTCGGCGTAGCTGGCGAGCAGGGCGGTTTTCTCCGCGC
Source organism: Pseudomonas sp. NPDC087598 (assembly GCF_044743525.1). Taxonomy (NCBI): domain Bacteria; kingdom Pseudomonadati; phylum Pseudomonadota; class Gammaproteobacteria; order Pseudomonadales; family Pseudomonadaceae; genus Pseudomonas; species Pseudomonas sp. NPDC087598. The sequence goes on from NZ_JBIUWQ010000039.1 coordinate 18,229, forward strand.
CACGGCTCAGTTGCCAGAAGCCCAGCGACACCAGCAGCGGCAGCAGCAACGCCACCACCACGGTCGGTATCACGCCCGGACGAAAACGCTTCATGGCTGAGCCACAAAGTCAGTCGTCGCGATCGCTATACTCAACTGCATCGCCTGTCCCCCGGAGTCTTCCCATGCTCAAAGCAGCCATCGTCGTGCTGCTGATTGCCACGGTGATCAGCCTGTTCAGCGGCCTGTTTTTCCTGGTCAAGGACGACAGCAGCTCAAATCGCCTGGTCATCGCCTTGAGTGTTCGGGTGGCATTGGCCGCTGCCACCGTCGGCTTGATCGCCTGGGGCTTTTACAGCGGCCAACTGGTATCGCATGCGCCTTGGTAGTGCTGATCCTCAGAGCACGTAAACGAAGATAAAGAGGCCGATCCAGACCACGTCGACGAAGTGCCAATACCAGCTCGCCGCTTCGAAACCGAACTGATGCTCGGCATCGAAGTGGCCCTTCATGATGCGCATCAGCATCACGAACAAAATGATCGTGCCGATGGTCACGTGGGCGCCGTGGAAACCGGTGAGCATGAAGAACGTTGCGCCGTAGATGCCCGAACCGAGGGTCAGGCCCAGTTCGTGGTAGGCGTGCATGTATTCCTCGGCCTGCAAGGCGAGGAAGCCGCAGCCCAGCAGCACGGTGATCGCCAGCCAGATTTTCAGCGCGCCGCGATGGCCCTTTTTCAGCGCATGGTGGGCGATGGTGATGGTCACGCTGGAGCTGACCAGCAGAATCGTGTTGATCAGCGGCAGGCCCCAAGGGCTGATGACTTCCTTCGGTGGCGGGAACAGTTTCGGATCAGGGGTGTGCAGCAACGGCCAGGTGAACTGGAAGTTCGGCCAGAGCATGTGGGCGATGCCTTTCGGGCCTTCACCGCCGAGCGCCGGGCCGGAAATGTGGCGCACATAAAACAGTGCACCGAAAAACGCGGCGAAGAACATCACCTCGGAAAAGATGAACCAACTCATGCCCCAGCGAAACGAGCGATCAAGCTGCGGGCTGTATAGCCCCGAACGGCTTTCCTTGATCACTGTGCCGAACCAGCCGAACAACATGTACGCCAACAGCAGTCCGCCGACGAAAAAGATGTACGGCCCGTGGGATTCCGGGCGTGCGGCTTTCAGATCGTTGAACCAGGTCGCCAGGCCGTACACGGTGATGGCCATGCCGAAGGTGGCAATGATCGGCCATTTGCTCTGGGCCGGAACGTAATAATGCTCATGAGTTGCCATTTATTGTTCTCCTTATCGGGCACGCTTAACCGCCAGTATTTGCAGCCACTGGTGGATGACGGGCGGTGATATCGAACAGCGTGTAGGACAGCGTCAGGTGCTTCACATCCTTGGGCATGTCGCGGTCAACAATGAAGCGCACCGGCATCTCGATCTGCTGACCGGGTTGCAGCACCTGCTGGGTAAAACAAAAGCATTCGGTCTTGTGGAAATACGCCGCCGCGTTGCTCGGCGCGATGCTCGGCACGGCTTGCGCACTCATCGGTTTGTCGGTGGGGTTGCGGGCGATGAAGATCATCTCGTTGACCGCGCCGGGGTTGGCGGTCAGTTCGTCATGCTTGGGGTAAAACTCCCACGGCATGTCGACGTTGTTGGTCGACAGAAACTGCACCCGCACCTGCCGCGAAGTGTCGACCACTTGTTCACCCTCGTACTGCCCCGCAGTCTTGCCGTTGATGCCGAAGGCTTTGCACATCACGTCGTAGATCGGCACCAGGGCAAAGCCGAAAACGAACATCGCCACCACTACTCCGAGCAGGCGGGTGACGAGTTTTTTCATCGAGACCGAGTCAGCCATGGTTCATGCCTCCCCCGAAAGTGCGAGCGAGCTTGTGTGGCGAGGGAGCTTGCTCCCGCTGGGTTGCGCAGCAGCCCCAAAGATTTTGTGGGCGCTGCGCACCCAAGCGGGAGCAAGCTCCCTCGCCACAGGGATTGCTTCAGCAGGGGAGGTTTTCATTTCACTTCCGGCGGTGTAGTGAAGGTGTGATACGGCGCCGGCGACGGCACGCTCCATTCCAGCCCTTCCGCGCCATCCCACGGTTTGGCCGGTGCCGGCGGGCCACCGCGAATGGTCTTGATCACGATGAACAGGAAAAAAATCTGCGTGGTGCCGAACATGAATGCGCCAATCGACGAGACCATGTTGAAGTCGGCGAATTGCAGGTTGTAGTCCGGAATCCGTCGTGGCATCCCCGCCAGACCGACGAAGTGCATCGGGAAGAACGTCAGGTTCATGCCGACGAAGGACAACCAGAAATGCAACTTGCCGAGGGTTTCGTCGTACATGTGACCGGTCCATTTCGGCAGCCAGTAGTACGTGGAGGCGAAGATCCCGAAGATTGCCCCTGGCACCAGCACGTAGTGGAAATGCGCGACCACGAAGTAGGTGTCCTGATACTGGAAGTCCGCCGGAGCGATGGCCAGCATCAGCCCTGAGAAACCACCAATCGAGAACAGGATCACGAACGCCACGGCAAACAGCATCGGCGTTTCGAAGGTCAGTGAGCCTTGCCACATGGTGCTGGCCCAGTTGAACACCTTCACCCCGGTCGGCACCGCGATCAGCAGCGTCGCGTACATGAAGAACAGCTCGCCCACCAACGGGATGCCGACCACGAACATGTGGTGCGCCCAGACGATGAATGACAGGAACGCGATGCTCGCCGTGGCGTAGACCATCGAGGTGTAGCCGAACAGCGGCTTGCGCGAAAACGTCGGGATGATCGAGCTGACGGCGCCGAACGCCGGCAGGATCATGATGTACACCTCAGGATGCCCGAAGAACCAGAACACATGCTGGAACAGCACCGGGTCACCGCCACCGGCGGCACTGAAGAAACTGGTGCCGAAGTGGATGTCCATCAGCATCATCGTCACGCACCCGGCCAGTACCGGCATCACCGCAATCAGCAGGAACGCGGTGATCAGCCAGGTCCAGACGAACAGCGGCATTTTCATCAACGTCATGCCGGGGGCGCGCAGGTTGAGGATGGTCGCGATCACGTTGATCGCGCCCATGATCGAACTGATCCCCATCAGGTGGATGGCGAAAATGAAGTAGGTCACGCTTTCCGGCGCGTAAGTGGTGGAGAGCGGTGCGTAGAACGTCCAACCGAAATTCGGCCCGCCACCGGCAGTGAACAGGGTAGAGACCAGCAGGATGAACGCTGCCGGCAACAGCCAGAAACTGAAGTTGTTCATCCGTGGCAGAGCCATGTCCGGCGCGCCGATCATCAACGGGATCATCCAGTTGGCGAGGCCGACAAACGCCGGCATCACCGCACCAAACACCATCACCAGCCCGTGCATGGTGGTCATCTGGTTGAAGAATGCCGGCTCAACGATCTGCAGCCCGGGCTGGAACAGCTCGGCGCGAATCACCATGGCGAACGTGCCGCCCAGCAGGAACATGGAAAACGCGAACCACAGGTACAGTGTGCCGATGTCCTTGTGGTTGGTGGTCAGCACCCAGCGCATCAGGCCTTTGGCGGGGCCGTGGGCGTGGTCGGCATGACCGTGGTCATCGATTACAGCGCTCATGGCCTGTCTCCTGTAAACGAGTGAGCTGGGCGGGCCGGGGCGCGATGCCCCGGCCGATGGATTACCTGCGCGATAGACCGGGTCATTTGCTTTCCGCCTGTTTCAGCTCCAGCACTTCTTTTGGCGTGACCATGTCGCCCTTGTTGTTGCCCCAGGCGTTGCGTTCATAGGTCACGACCGCCGCGATATCGACTTCCGACAACTGCTTGCCGAACGCTGCCATCGCAGTGCCGGGCTTGCCGAAATACACGCGGTGCAGGTGGTCTGCTTTCGGTCCGGTGGCAATCGGCGAGCCTTTGAGTGCCGGGAACATTGGCGGCAGGCCCTGGCCTTCGGCCTGGTGACAGGCGACGCAGGTGGTGTGATAGATCTTGTCGCCGCGCTCCTTGAGTTCGTCGAGCGTCCATTCCTTGCTGGTCAGCTCTTTGAGCTGCGCGGCCTCGGCTTTGCGGTCGGCGAGCCACTTGTCGTAGTCGGCCTTCTCCTTGACCTCGACCACGATCGGCATGAAGCCGTGATCCTTGCCGCAGAGTTCGGCGCACTGCCCACGGTAAATGCCGGGCTTGTCGATGCGGGTCCAGGCTTCGTTGACGAACCCCGGGATCGCATCGCGTTTAACCGCGAAGGCCGGCACCCACCACGAGTGAATAACGTCGGCGGAGGTCACGAGGAAGCGCACCTTGGCCCCGGTCGGCAGCACCAATGGCTTGTCGACTTCGAGCAGGTAGTGCTCGCCCTTGGTTTCCTTGTTGTGGATCTGCTCGGCGGGGGTGGCCAGGTTGCTGAAGAACTCGACGTCCTGGCCCAGGTATTTGTAGTGCCACTTCCACTGGTAACCGGTGATCTGGATATCGATATCCGGCTCACTGGTGTCGTACATCTTGATCAGGGTGGCAGTCGCCGGAACGGCCATCGCCACCAGAATCACGAACGGCACGATGGTCCAGAGGATTTCGACGGTGGTGCTTTCGTGGAATTTTGCGGCGACCTGCCCGGTAGAACGGCGGTGCACCATCATCGACCAGAACATGGCGCCGAAGACGATGATCCCGATCACCACACAGATCCAGAAAATGG
>NZ_JBIUWQ010000039.1:22899-59060 GCF_044743525.1 Pseudomonas sp. NPDC087598
GACTGATTTCAGTCGCTCCAGGCGCCATATTCACAGTCCATGCGGCGTGTGCCGGACTGAAAATCGACCACAACAGGAGGCCCATCCAGACGTGTGGATGTCGCATCATTGCGGGTTCCCCTTATCGTTCTTGTTATCCCGCCGGCTTTCGCCTGCGGCAAGGGAGCGGCTGCATCAGACTACGAACTTGAATCGCCGGGCCTTGCTGCGGGTGCAGTCGGGCGTCATCAGCTAACTCCATTCAATGGCGAGTATAGACAGCGACTGAGAATTGCAATGTGCGCACGTAAATGAGCTGAAACAGTGAGGGCTTGCGCTCAAGGGCAGGAATGGAGAAGGATGCAGACGAGTGGTGGCAAATCGATATAACGCAGGTGCATCAAGGATGAAATAATTATGACAAATGCGTCTTAGCATTTTTCGTAAGCCAGCTAAGTTATGTCTTCCCTATTTCATTGCCTTGTTTCCTGGAGTTTTCATGAACACCGCCGCATTGCGCGAGCAGATCCAAAAAGCCCGACAACACGAAAACGAAACCGGACGGCTCAAGCGTCAGCTTGAAGCCAAGTTGCCTCATCTGCATTCGGCCATCCAGTTGCCGGACGCCAACCGCGAAGAAGCGTTGACGAGTTTCGTCACCGCTTATATCGACGAAGTACCAGACATGCTGGATGCAGCCAATGAAGTCGCCAGGGAAGCGGGAATCGAGTCGCAGATCAAACCTGTGCTGAAAATCGCCGAGCAGTACTTCCTCCAGCCGCCGGTCGGCCTGGACAGCCTGCTGGACGAAGCCTATCTGGCGCACCGCTTTGTCGAAGAGGTTAATGACCTGTACATCAAGCATCTCGGCCAGCCACTGATCCCCTTGGACATGACGGTCGCCAATCTGATTGCTCACCAGTTGCTCGGTGAGGAATTTGCCAACGAACTGGATGAAGTCGTCCACCACGCGGTGGACAACATGCTCGACGATGACAGCTTTGCGCTGGAGTCGGTGGAAGCCTACCGCGAAAAACTCAGCAGCCCGGACACCGGCGCCGCGTGGAAGCGCTGGCCGTGCATGGGCCGCCGACTGGGTGTGGGCCTGGAGCTAGACCAACCCGCTGCCTAAATCAGAAACACCTAAATACCTGTGGGAGCTGGCTTGCCAGCGATAGCGGTGGATCAGTCAACATTTTCAGTGACTGACAGACCGCCATCGCTGGCAAGCCAGCTCCCACAGGGTTTATTGCAAGAAAGCTGTTTAGCCGGCCGCACCTATGCCGGTGTTGGTTCGAACCCGTCCCTCAAGCCGTCGTTTCAACCCTCGCGACTCGATCAATAGCTTCGACCCCTTCGCCGCATTCGCCCGGCCCCACTCTTCCAACAGCTCCAGACACGAATGGTCGATGTAGCTCAGGTTATTGAGCGGCACATGCACCGTCGTGCCTTCGGGAATCGTGTTCAGCACCGTTGTCAGTGCCGGTACCTTGAGAAAGGTCGCCGCACCGATCAGGCGCAACTCCATCTCGCCGTCCTTCGGCAGATCGATCAGGCTGATCTTCAGGCGCGAAGCCTTGAACGCCAGTTTCACCAGGGTCAGACCGAAACCGATCAACACACCGGTCAGCAGATCCGTGAAGACGATTGCCAGCGCCGTTGCCGCGTAGGTGAACATCGGCATGCGTCCGTAGCGGCTCAAACCACGGAAGGCTTTCAGGTCGACCAGTTTGAAACCGGTGTAAACCAGCACGCCCGCCAGACTCGCCACCGGAATGCTTTGCAGCACGCTCGACAGCAACAGCACGAACGCCAACAGCCACAGGCCATGAAAGATCGTCGAGTAACGCGTGGTCGCACCGGCCTGCACGTTGGCCGAACTGCGCACGATCACCCCGGTCATCGGCAACGCACCGACCAGTCCACAGAGCATGTTGCCGACGCCTTGCGCCGACAGCTCACGGTCGAAGTCCGAGCGTACGCCGCTGTGCATGCGATCCACCGCAGCGGCCGACAGCAGGGTTTCCGCACTGGCAATGAACGCTACGGCGAACGCGGCGATCAATAGCGTCGGATCGGCCAGACTGAGCAGATCAGCAGGTTTCAACCAATCAATCGCTTCCGCCAGATTCGCCGGCACCTCAACCCGTTTGACCTGCAATGCCAGCAGCAGACTGGCACCCGTCGCCAAACCCACACCCAGCAATGCGCCAGGAATAAACCGCAGCGAATGCGGGCGAAACTTTTCCCATAGCCACATCACCGCGATCGTCGCCAGCCCAAGCAACCCGGCCTGCCAGCCGAATGACGGCAGAGCCTGCGCCACCGCGCCGGGGAATGCGGTGAGGTTGTCCAGCCCGGACGGTTTCGGCGCGGCATCGAGCATCACATGCACCTGTGACAGCACGATCAATACGCCGATCCCCGCGAGCATGCCGTATACCACCGCTGGCGCCGTCACCCGAAACCAGCAACCCAGCTTCAACCGCCCGGCCACCAGTTGCAGAAATCCGGCGAGTAACAGAATCGGCCCGAGCATCTCGATGCCGTGCTGGCGCACCAGTTCGAACACCAACACCGCCAGTCCCGCCGCCGGCCCGCTGACCTGCAACGGCGAACCCGCCAGCCAACCGACCACCAGACCGCCGATGATCCCGGTGATCAGGCCTTTGGCCGGTGGCAACCCAGACGCAATCGCAATGCCCATGCACAGCGGCAGGGCGACCAGAAACACCACCACCGAAGCGAGCAGCTCCCGAGGCAGAACAGCTTTTAATTGAGCAGCACGCATGGTGACTCTCCCGAAGTTTTCTTCAGGCGTGGCGGTGCCGCGTCGCTGAAACAGCGACGGGCGTCAAACCACACAGATTTTTAGGAGGATTTAGAAGCGCGCTTTGGGCGTCGCCACCGGAATCGGATGGCTGCCGTCGAGCGGCAGGAAACGTCCCTGGTCCGCGTCGTAAGCTTTGATTTCGCTGGTTTCGATGTTGTAGACCCAGCCATGGATGAACAGATGACCGTTCGCCATGCGCGAGGCTACCGAAGGATGGGTACGCAAGTGCTGCAATTGGGCGATGACGTTTTCCTCGGTGAGGATCGGCATGCTTTCTTTTTCGTCGGCGCAGTGACAGTTGTCATGCACCATGGTTTTAGCGACTTCGGCGTGGCGTAACCAGGCTTTGACCGTCGGCATCTTTTCCAGGCTGTCCGGGTTGAGCACCGCACGCATGGCGCCGCAATCGGAGTGGCCGCAGATGATGATGTGCTGCACGCCCAGGGCCAGTACCGCGTATTCGATGGCGGTGGAAACGCCGCCGTTCATCTGGCCGTATGGCGGAACGACGTTGCCGACGTTACGGGTCACGAACAGATCGCCCGGTGAGCTCTGGGTGATCAGCTCGGGGACGATGCGCGAGTCGGCGCAAGTGATGAACATCGCTTTAGGCGCCTGGGCCGTGGCGAGTTTCTTGAAGAGTTCTTCCTGCTGCGGAAAAACCTCATGATGAAAATGCAAAAAGCCGTCTACGATCTGTCGCAGCGCTGCATCGGCGGATTCCGCTTCTGGGGTTTGCGCCGACGCAGCCAACGGCTGTTTATCCTTGTCACTCATGATTCATCCTCTTAGGCGGATTCAGGGAGTCTTCCCCGGTATTCCGGTATGAAGCCAGTGGCTGTTTAAAACATCCGGGTCATCCAGACCTGTCAGTCACTCGATGAACAAGGTAGCCGCCGAAACTTAACTCAAACTGAATCAAACGCTCTAGAACGTGTGTTCCAGGTCACAAGAAACGTGACTGGTTGATTTCGGCGGAAGGCTTCCAACCCCTCAACCATAGGCCAATTGTCGCTAAATCAACGACATCTGGCGACCCGGCGGACAGAAGGCTGATTTTGCCCACACGGATGTCGATGATCAGGCTCGTCGTGCGGCCGGACCATGAATGCCCCTTCAGGATTTTTCACGGGTTTTTTACCAGAGCGCTCGCAGGGTAATTTTACGACACACATGCCGGGTAGTTTTCTACGGGTTATTTCGTACTATCAAGCTTGCCATGGAGGCAAAACCACAAAAAAGGAGTTTTACATGACAAGTGTTTATCGCTCAAAAAACATTCGGGGTGTGTTCCTCGACCGGATGGTGATTAACGGCCCTCAGCATGAAATTATGATCACTATGCAGTTGGCAACCAAACAGGAACGTGTAGACCCGGTTACCAGTGAAAAAACCGAGTCGCTTGCAGACTCCAAAGTAATCACGGCCATATCGAGGGATCGCGGCAAGACTTTCAGAATGGGTCCTGTCGGAACCGACATTGACGGTGATGGCGACATTGATGCCAGGGACACTGCGAAACTGGCAGCCCTGGCCAAGGCTTACAACAGTATTTTGAATCCCTGAGTCATTATCGGGGCTGACATGAACTCTCATGTCGGCCCCGGTTTAAACACGCATCCGCTGAATCTCAACTAACAGCACGTGGGCCGCAGCCAATGAGTCATCAGATCAACGACATCTGCCGCCCCGGCGGACAGAAGGCTGTGCAATCGAGGTTGTAGCCCTCGCGATGATTAAGCCCCAGGCGCTTGATCGCTTTGGCAAAACGTTGCGCGAGCAGATCCGCGAAAGGCCCTTCGCCGCGCATCCGCGCGCCAAAACGACTGTCGTAGAGCTCGCCGCCACGGCTCTGGCGGATCAGGCTCAGCACATGTGCAGCGCGTTGCGGGTAGTGCGCGTTCAGCCATTCCTCGAACAGCGGCGCGACTTCCAGCGGCAAGCGCAACATCATATACGCCGCACTTTGCGCACCGGCCGCGTGGGCCTCGGTGAGCAGGTTTTCGATTTCGCTGTCGTTGATCATCGGAATCATTGGCGAGCACAGCACACCAACTGGAATACCGGCTTCGCGCATCACGCGGATTGCGCGCAGCCGTGCCTTGGGTGCAGCGGCGCGCGGTTCGAGGATGCGTTTGAGTTCGTCGTCCAGCGTGGTCAGGCTGATCATCACCGCCACCAACCGTTGCTGCGCCAGCTCGGTGAGCAGATCGAGATCGCGCAGGATCAACGAACCCTTGGTGACGATGGTCACCGGATGCCGGTAGCGCAACAGCACCTCAAGGGTTTGGCGAGTGATCTTGTATTCGCGTTCGATCGGCTGATAAGGATCGGTATTGGAGCCGAGATTGATCGGTGCGCATTTATAGCCTTTTTTCCCGAGCTGTTCTTCCAGCACCTGCGCAGCGTTGGTCTTGGCGATCAGCTTTGTTTCAAAATCCAGTCCCGGCGACATGTCCCAATAGGCATGGCTGGGCCGCGCGTAACAATAAATGCAGCCATGCTCGCAGCCGCGATAAGGGTTGATCGAACGATCGAAGGGCAGATCCGGTGAAGCATTGCGGGTGATGATGGTTTTCGCGCTTTCGATCATCACCTCGGTGTTTTGCGTCTCGGGCACTTCCTGATACCAGCCGTCATCCTCGGCCACCGATCGATTTGGCGCGAAGCGGTTGTGCGGGTTGGTCGCGGTGCCGCGACCGCGGGGAGGGAGAGGGCTGTTCATTGCGCGAACCTCAAATCTGTATATGCATACAGTATCCGAGGGTGCCGCCTGTGATCCAGTACCGTTCGGCCATGCAATCACGGGAACGCGCAAATCATGCCATTAGTTTTTTTGATTACTTGAATAGTCAGAGAAAGGTACAACATGAGAAACATATGATTTGTTGTTAAGGAAAGTTTTCAAATATAGTCTTCTGAACTTCAGGCAGTGACGCCTGATTATTATCTAAAAGGATTTAGCCTGTGTCGTACCTGAATCAGCGCGGTGTTTTTCTACAAATGATGCTTCCGGGGCCGTCGGAACCCAATACCATTGTTTCAATGCAACTTGCCCGTAAGGAACTTGGCTGGAATGCGGAGAACCAGTTATCAACCGAAGCGTTGGTCGATTCGATTTACGTGGTTGCGGTGTCCGCTGATCGAGGCAAATCCTTTACCATTCGCACGGACAAAAAAGATGTAGACGGCGATGGTGATATCGATCGCGATGACAAGGCCAAGTTGCTGGAGTTGGCCAAGGCTTACGCAAGCATTGTGAATCCATAAGGCATTTGGATAACGTTGTAATAAAAACGTACACAACGAAAACCCTGCATAAATATTTTATGCAGGGTTTTATTTTTGCCTACTAATAGCGCACAACCCACTCGACTGAGGTGGGCGGCTCAGCTGGCGAAGCCACGCATTGAAACAAACGACGTTGCAATTTTTACGAAAATTGATTTGTCATCCGCATCTGTGTCGCCGTCACCATCGGCATCAATGTTGAATTTGCCGCTCTCTTCCGTCGAATCCTCAACTTTATAAAAACCTGCTGAGTTGATTTTAAGTTTTACTGTCAAGTCCGGATGAGACAAGTCGGTATTTGAAAGCTTGAACAGATCAATATTCACATCGGTCGGTTTGGCTGAATTTAACTCACCGGCAGATGATAAAAGAATGCAGCTATACAAGCGGCCTTCACCTACGGTGCTCAATCCTGCCAGTTTTGAGGCCAGGGTTGCCGCGACCGCGTATGTATCTTCGTCGTATTCATTGACCCCGTCATTGCCCTCTACATCATCGACGCCTTCTAGGTGGTCATAGCCTCCGCTGGCATTGGTGTAGGCCGTAACAACGATGTCTGGTTGGATATTGTTCGCATAGCCATTGTTATAACGAGAGATTACGGCTTCTTGTTTTCCGTCCGCATTAGTGTCCTTGAACTCGACCACGACTGAGTAGCTCATGTGCTCTGCTCCATGCCTGCGTAATATAGAGAATTGAAGTTTCGTCCAACAGCACCATAAGTCTGGCTGCTGATATCGTCTACTGTCAGAGTTGACAGGTGTGTTTATTTACAGTGGTAAGGCGGGAAGTTATTAAAAATCCAGTGACTGGACAGGTATACACCCTGTCAGGTTTGACAGTAGACGCAGGTAGCGTCGCGACCGTAATTTTTAACTTGAGAGTGGCGTATATTCGTTCAGCGCGACGCAAAAGGAAACCAACCAATGACTATCAGGGTCTTGCTGGAAATTGCTGATATGGATCCAGATGAAAGTCCGGAAGTCGCTTTTTATCATTACGATGAGGATGCGACCGAAATGATGGATTACGACTTCGCGCTTTTTGCATCATCGTCACAAGCCAATGGTCGTTATGATTCGATATCTGAAGAGGGTATCGATGCTGACGGCGATGGTGACATCGATAAATACGACTTGAAGCTCTACTTGCAACTGGCTGACGCATTTGCGCAATTCAAAGGCTTTCAGTTCAAACGTTGATCCCCCGCTGACACGGCGCAACAATTCAGGCCGTGTCAGCGGTGTATCAGTGGCTTCCGTCAGTTGTGCTTGGTGACTTGGCCCAGGTCATCCCCGGAGGTCGTCTTCATATCCTCGGTGCGCAATTCGGCAACGTCCTTGGCATTGACTGGCGCGCCCTTGTTGCCCCAACTGCCACGGATGAAACTCACCACATCCGCGACTTCCTGATCCGACAGTCGCCAGGCGAAACCCGGCATGGTGAAGGTCGAAGGCGCGGTGTGCGTCGCCGGCAGCGTACCGCCCTTGAGCACAATGTGAATCAGCGAAGTCGGGTCTTCCGATTGCAGCACCGGATTGCCCGCCAGCGCCGGGAAAACTCGCGTGTAGCCGTGGCCGTCGGTGCGGTGGCACGCCGCGCAGTTGTCGATGTACACCGCTGCGCCACGCTGGCTGTCGTCTCCGTTCCACAATGCTTTAGCGGCTTTCTCATCGTACTGATGTGGCTGATCGTTCGGATCAGTGGCTGGCAGCGATTTGAGGTAGCGGGCAATCGCGGTCAGGTCGGCATCAGTCATGTATTGCATGCTGTGGGTGACCACATCGCTCATGCCGCCGAACACCGCGCTGCGGTCGCTGCGACCGGTCTTGAGGAATTGCACCAGTTGCTCTTCGTTCCAGCTGCCAAGGCCATCCTTGTGGTCGCCGCGCAGACTCTTGGCGATCCAGCCTTCCAGCGGCGCACTGCCGGCGAGAAAATGGCTGCCATCGGCCGCGCTCAAGGATTTTTCCTGCATGGTCAAAGCGCGTGGTGTATGGCAGGCACCGCAATGTCCGAGGCCTTCGACCAGATAGGCCCCGCGATCAATGACGGCGTCGTCCGACGTGGCTTGGTAGTCCTCGACCTTCGGCGCAAACATCCAGCGCCAGCCCATCAGCGGCCAGCGCATGCTCAGCGGCCATGGAATATCACTGGTCTTGTTCTCCTGCGCGACCGGTTGCACGCCGTGCATGAAGTACGCGTACAGCGCTTGCATATCGGTTTCGCTGACACGGGCGTACGACGGATACGGCATCGCCGGGTACAACGTACTACCGTTTTTGGCGACGCCATGGCGCACGGCCTGATCGAAGTCCGCGAAGCTGTAATCACCGACGCCGGTTTTATCCGGAGTGATGTTGGTCGAGTAGATCGTGCCGATCGGGGTTTCCATCGGCAGACCACCGGCGAACGGCTTGCCGCCCTTGGCGGTGTGGCAGGCCACGCAGTCGCCCGCGCGGGCGAGGTATTCGCCTTGTTTGATCAAGGCTTGATCAACTTCGGCTGCCTGCAAAGCAGCACTGCCGAGCAGGGCCAGGGTCGCGATAACAATATTCTTCATGGTCATCGCTCCTTAAGCCTGAACCAGCGGGCCGGGGTTTTTCAGGTATTGCTCGCGGATCGCCTTCGCCGACCAATAGGTCAGCGCCGCTACCAGCCCTGTCGGGTTGTAACCCAGGCCTTGCGGGAACGCCGAAGCGCCCGGGACGAAGACGTTGTGCACGTCCCAGCTCTGCAAGTAGCGATTCAGTGCGCTCTTCTTCGGATCGGTGCCCATGATCGCGCCACCGTTGAGGTGGGTGGTCTGGTACGACGCGGTGTTGAAGTGGTCGCCGACTTTCTTGCCGATCACCGCAATGGCTTTCGGCCCCATCGCTTCAGCGACCTTGCCCATTTTCTCGACCATGAAGCGGTTCATCTTGATGTCGTTTTCCTGCCAGTCGAACGTCATCCGCAGCAATGGCAAGCCGTAGGCATCGCGGTACACCGGGTCCAGATCAAGGTAGTTGCCCCGATAGGACTGATGCGCGCCGTGGGCATCCATCGACACCTGGTGGGTGTAGTAATCGGCGGTCGCGCGTTTCCACGCACTGCCCCAGGCCGGAGTGCCCGGCGGGTTCGAAGTGCCGGCAATCGGTCGGCTGCCAGCCTGATTGACCCACATCGGCGAGCCGCCGACGAAGCCGTGCGGACCATGGTCGAAGTTGTCAGCGTTGAAGTCGTCCAGCGCGACACCGTTGCCGCCGGCGCCGATGAAATTGTTGGTGTGGGTGTCCTTGTCGAAGAACGCCTTGATGGTGGCCATGTTCTGGTAGGCGAAGTTACGCCCGACCACGCCTTCACCGCTGATCGGGTCGTAGGGCTTGCCGATCCCGGAGAGCAGCATCAGCCGCACGTTGTGCAACTGGAATGCGCCGAGGATCACCAGATCCGCCGGTTGCTCGATTTCGCGGCCCTGACCGTCGATGTAAGTGACGCCCGTGGCTTTGCTTTTCGTGCTGTCGAGATTGACCCGCAACACATGGGAATTGGGCCGCAGTTCGAAATTCGGCAGCGGTTTGAGCGCCGGCAGAATGTTCACGTTCGGCGAGGCCTTGGAATACATGTAGCAAACGTAACCGCTGCAGAATCCGCAGAAGTTGCACGGACCCATCTGCGCGCCGTAGGGGTTGGTGTACGGCCCGGAGGTATTTGCCGACGGCAGGTTGTAGGGTTTGTAACCGACTTCTGTAGCCGCTTTGCCGAACAGCTGTGCGGAAACGGTGTTTTTCTGCGCTTCCAGCGGGAACGGGTTGGAACGATCCGGCGCGTAAGGGTTGCCACCCTTGCCCTGACCGACCAGTTGACCTTTCACGGTCCAGGCCTGGCCCGAGGTGCCGAAGACCTTCTCGGCGAAATCGAAGAACGGCTCCAGCTCTTCATAGCTGACGCCGAAATCCTGGATGGTCATGTCCTTGGGGATAAAGCTTTTGCCGTAGCGCTCTTCGTAGTGGCTGCGCATGCGCAACTCGATCGGGTCGACGCGAAAGTGCACGCCCGACCAGTGCAGACCGGCGCCGCCGACGCCATTGCCGGGCAGGAACGCGCCCAACTGGCGGTTCGGCAGGGCGATGTCGTTGACGCTATGGCGAATGGTGACGGTCTCTTTGGAGATGTCCTGAAAGAGTTTTTTGCGCACGCTGTAGGTGAGTTCGTCGATCACCTGTGGATAGTTGCCGTCGGGGTAAGTGTCCTGCATCGGCCCGCGCTCCAGCGCCAGCACGTTGAGTCCCGCTTCTGTCAGCTCCTTGGCCATGATCGCGCCCGTCCAGCCGAAACCGACGATGACCGCGTCAACCTTCTTCATTACCGTTGCCATGCTTACGCCCTCTCGCCGCGAATCGAAACTGCCGGGAAGGGGTATTGCTCGTTGCGTTCCACCCAATCCATGAAATCGGCGCGGGCGCCGGGGAAGCCGATCATGGTCCAGCCGACCATGCCTTTATTGCCGCCGTGGATCGGGTCGCAGAAGAACCCTTCCTTGGTGTTTTGCAGCAACAGGTTGAAGAAAATCTTCGCCGGAACGGCATCAAACTGCGGTTTACCGGCTTCGAGCTGCTTGAGCAAATCGTCTCGGGTAGCGCTGTCTTGCTCGGCAAATGTTTTACCGTTGAGGGCTTTGGTCCACTGATCCGTGGCGGCGATGCCGAGGCGATAGATCTCTTTTGGCACCAGTTTGCTCTGCCAGCCCATTTCGGCAGCAGCGTCGGCATTGAATGGGCCTTGCATGTACCACAGAGCTCCGGCGGCGTAAGGGGTGTTCATCTGACGGTCGATGTATTCCGGCACACCGGCTTCGAGCGCGCCCGGGCCCTGGGTGTCGTTGGGGATCAACTGCGCCACGGCGGCATT
Organism: Pseudomonas sp. NPDC087598; assembly: GCF_044743525.1. Classification (NCBI taxonomy): domain Bacteria; kingdom Pseudomonadati; phylum Pseudomonadota; class Gammaproteobacteria; order Pseudomonadales; family Pseudomonadaceae; genus Pseudomonas; species Pseudomonas sp. NPDC087598. The sequence goes on from NZ_JBIUWQ010000039.1 coordinate 33,896, forward strand.
GATGAATGCCCATTCTTCGGCGGTGAAATAGCTCGGCTGATAAACCCCGGCGTCTACGCGAGCCGGTTGCGGCGCGGGGGCGGCAGGTGTCGCTTCGGGCGCTGCCTGCAGGACGCTGCTGCCCAGGCTGGTGCCTGCGAGGGTGACCACTGGAATCAGGGTCAGGGATTTGCGTAAAAACTCACGCCGCGGGTTGTCTCGATCTTCATCAGACATGGGGGTGCACCTCATCAGGCATTGGTTGTCAGCCGTTTCTACGAACGGCTCAAGAATTTTTTCGTTGCGACGTGATCATTGATGACCCGGAAAAGGGGGACACGTTTGCAACAAGATGTGACAAATGGTAGCAGCCTAAGGATCGGGATGAATCGATTAAGCAGAAAAAAGACTGAAATCAGCCGCTGAAACCGATGAAACAGCATGGATTCACGATTCTTTGACAACCGCCTCACGGGGCTTTGACCGGCATTCATCGAAGCTGCGACTCCTCTCATTGCCGAATCCCGACACGGTCAACCCAGCATGTCTCGAGTGCGTCTTATCCCTGCATTGTGTTTGTCGCTTGTTGCCCTGTTGCACTTGATCCCGGCTCAAGCTGACGCGGCAACCACCGCTCGCCCGGCTGAATGGGCGCAACCGGTCGAAGTGCAATACAACCTGTTCCAGATGTCGCCGACGCTCTATCGCAGCGCCTTGCCCGACGACGGGGCAGTGTCGCTGCTGAAGAATCTCAAAGTGGCCACGGTGATCAATTTTCTGCCGGAAGCGGACAGCAACTGGCTGTCCGAGCCGGGCATCAATCAGGTGCAACTGCCGTATCGCACCAACCACGTCGATGACAGCGATGTGCTCAAGACCCTGCGGGCCATCCAGGCCGGCGAGGCCAACGGTCCGGTGCTGATGCATTGCAAGCACGGTTCCGACCGCACCGGATTGATGGCGGCGATGTATCGCGTGGTGGTGCAGGGCTGGAGCAAAGAGGACGCTTTGAGTGAAATGACCCAAGGTGGTTTCGGCGAGAGCGGCCACTTTCGCGACAGCGTGCGCTACGTGATGCAAGCGGATGTCGACAAGTTGCGCACCGCACTGGCCAACGGCGATTGCAGCACCAGTGCGTTTGCGACCTGCTCGATGAAGAGCTGGTTCCAGTCGGTCAATCTGAAATGATCAAGCGGCTCAATCGGTCGGGGATGCCAACAGTCCTGGGTTGACCGGCCGGCCGAGAAAGGCTGTGAGTGCGCTCAGCATCGAGCGTGAGTCGCCGGGGGCAAAGAATGCCTCGCGAAAATCCCGACCGGTTTGCGGATCGAACACGCCATCTCGCTGAAACCGCGTGAACACGGCGCTGGCCAGCACACCCGACCATTTGTAGGCGTAGACCGAGGCCTCGTAACCGGTCACCAGGTAGTCGAAGCCATTGGCAAAGCGGTGATGCCCCGACATTCGCAGTTGCGGGATCTCGCGTTGCACGTCCTCGAACACCTGCTCAAGGCTGCGGCCATCGCCTTGGCTGCAGTGCAACTCCAGATCAAACAACGCGCTCATCAGCAACACGCCGGTGGCCCGGCTAGTGTGGGCGCCTATGGCCGTCAGCGCGGTGTTGACGCGTTGTTCTGTCAGGCGTTCGCCGCTCTGGTAATGGGCGCCCAGCCACAGCAGAAATTCGCCTGACAGGCACCAGTGTTCGAACAGCTGCCCGGCGAATTCGGCGGTATCGCGGCTGAGTTGGGAAATCCCCGACAGGTTGCGGTGAGGCGAGCGCGTCAGCACATGTTGCAAACAATGCCCGAATTCATGGAACAACACGCGCAGACTCTCGTGGGAAAGCAGGCACGGATGATCCTCGGTGGCGGGGGTGAAGTTGCAGTACAGGTGAGCAATCGGTAGCGAAGGGCGTCCTTCGGCGTTGACGCGGCGAATGCGCAAGGCGGAAGTGAAGGCGTAGTCGGCAACGTCTTCGCGGTGAAAGGGATCCACGTAGATGTGCCCGATCACTTGCCCATGCTCGCTGACTTCCAGGAGCCGAACCGTTTCGTGCCAGTGGCTGGAGGACGTTTGCTCGACAATGGCGATCCCGAACAGGCGCTCACTGAACTGACAGAGCCGACGCAACGTGCCATCCAGCGGGAAATACTGCCGCAAGCCCTTCAGCGCACCGTTCAATTGTTCAAGGCGTAATTGCTCGGCGAGGAAGTCTTCATCCCACGCCTGTATCTGCGCTATCCCGCGTGTGTGTGCGAACGCTTTCAGGGCCTTGGCGTCGCGCTGCAGGGCTGGCGTATTCGCGGCTATCTGCTGGCGCAAAAAGGCTGCGACGTGTTCTGTGGAAGTGGCCATGCGATTGGCCAGGCGCAACTGCACGAAATTCTCGAAGCCCAACAATTCCGCTTTCTCTTGGCGTAACGCGAGCAACACGGTCAGGACCGCAGCGTTATCCAGTGCTTGCGCCTGTGGGCCAAGGTCGGACGCTCGATTCATCCATGCCGTGAAACAGTCCTCGCGCAGCGCCCGGTTGTGCGCGCGGCTCATGATCGACCGAAAAGTGTTCTGATCCAGCGTGAGCCGCCAGCCTTCAAGTCCTGCCTGACTGGCATTGAGGGCCAGGCGCGCCTTCACTGCGGCGGGCAAGCCTTCGAGCTGCGTGACGTCGTCGATGTGCCTGCTCCACGCGGCGTTGGCCTGTTCCAGATTGCTTTGAAACACCTGCTCCAAGTGGCGGATGGCGCGGTTCAGGCGGGCGAGCTTGTGTTGCTGTGCTGGCTGCAGATCGATGCCGGACAAGCGGAACTTGCGCAGGATTTTTGCCAGCGAAGCTTTGCGCGGATCATCGAAGCTTGCGGCGACAGAACTGTTCGCCAGGCGTTGATAGGTTCGGTACAGCGCCGCATCGGTGTTCCTTTCGGCGGTGTACTGAGCTGCTGTCAGGCTGCACAACGCGCTTTCCCTGAGCCAGTCGATATCGTCGGGTTTGACCGTCGAGAGGATTTCGATGATGGCCATGGCTTCATCCAGACGCGCATCGGCCTCATCGACGGCCAGCACCAGATCGTCCCAGCCCGGATGCTCGGTCTGGCTGGCGATCACTTGGGCAATCACCTGGCGGTTTTCGGTAACGATCACGTTGATCGCCGGGACCAGATGCTCGGCGCGTATCGCCGACCATGGTGGCAGGGTCCAGTGCTGTAGCAATGGATTGGTATCGGGCATGGCGTCTTCCTTGAGGCATGGCTGAAAAAGGCCAGCCTAGGCAGGAAGCGCAGGAGAAGGGCGGTAGATAGTTACCACCTTCCACCGGCAAACGGTGGAAGGTGGTTGCGACTCAGTGTTGCTCGTCAGGCTTTTTTGCAAGCTTCGGATTGGGGAAGAACTGCACCGCCTGGACTGTCTTGTCCGCCGGCGGCTTGAGCGCGCTGGTGTTGACCCGCGTGCCCAGCTCTTTGGGTACCGACAGGCCTTGCTCATTGAGTGTGTCGGAGTAACCGCACGCCACGCATTCGCGATGCGGGACGCTGTCCTCGTTCCACATCATCAGTTTGTCCGGCTCGCTGCACGCCGGGCAGACCGCCCCGGCGATAAAGCGCTTCTTGGTAATCACAGGCCCCTCACTCATGCTGCTGCGTCCTCACTCAGGCCGCTGTGGCGCAACAGTGCGTCAATCGACGGCTCACGGCCACGGAAGTCGACGAACAGCACCATCGGCGCCAGCGAACCGCCACGCGCCAGAATCGCTTCGCGGAACGCGCGACCGGTTTCAGCGTTGAGCACGCCGTCTTCTTCGAACTTCGAGAAGGCATCGGCCGACAATACTTCAGCCCATTTGTAGCTGTAGTAACCCGCCGCGTAACCGCCGGCGAAGATGTGCGCGAAGCTGTTCGGGAAGCGGTTGTAGGCCGGCGGACGCATCACCGACACCTCGTCACGCACGCCTTCGAGCACTCGCAGCACACTGCGGCCGTCGCCGTGGGTGGCGTGCAGTTCGAAGTCGAACAGCGAGAACTCCAGCTGACGCACCATCATCAGGCCGGACTGGAAGTTCTTCGCCGCGAGCATTTTTTCCAGCAGGTCCTGCGGCAGTGGTTCGCCGCTTTCGTAGTGACCGGAAATCAGCGCGAGGCCTTCCGGCTCCCAGCACCAGTTTTCCATGAACTGGCTCGGCAGCTCGACGGCATCCCACGCCACGCCGTTGATGCCGGACACGCCGGCATGCTCAACGCGGGTCAGCAGGTGATGCAGGCCATGCCCGAATTCGTGGAACAGGGTGGTCACTTCATCATGGGTCAGCAGCGCAGGCTTGCCGCTGTCGGCCGGGGTGAAGTTGCACACCAGGTTGGCGACAGGGCTTTGCAGCACGCCGTCAATGGTGCGGCGACGGTCGCGGGCGCCGTCCATCCATGCACCGCCACGCTTGTTGGCGCGGGCATACAAGTCGAAGAAGAAGCGACCGACGTGCTGGCCGTTTTCCTTGATCTCGAACAGGCGGACATCCGGGTGCCAGGTGTCGAAGCCTTTCTGTTCGGCGATTTCGATGCCGTACAGACGTTGAACAATGGCGAACAGACCACCCAGAACCCTGTCGATCGGGAAGTAGGCGCGCAGGGTTTCCTGGGCGACGCTGTAGCGTTGTTCACGCAACTTCTCACCGTAGAAACCGCTGTCCCAGCTTTGCAGATCGGCGCAGCCCTGCTCGGCGGCGTAAGCGCGCAGCTGTTGCAAGTCCTGCGCGGCGAACGGCTTGCTGCGCTTGGCCAGATCACGCAGGAAACTCAGCACCTGATCGCTGGACTCGGCCATTTTGGTCGCCAGGCTCAGTTCGGAGAAACTGGCAAAACCCAGCAGCCTGGCCAGTTCCTGACGCAGGTCGAGGATTTCTTCCATCACCGGGCCGTTGTCGTTCTGGCCAGCATTCTGGCCTTGATCCGAGGCGCGGGTGCAGTAGGCGGCGTAGACTTCTTCGCGCAGCGCACGGTCTTGCGCGTAGGTCATCACCGCGTAGTAACTCGGGAATTCCAGAGTGATCAGCCAGCCGTCGAGGCCCTTGGCCTGTGCGGCGGCGGCCATTTGCGCCTTGGCCGAATCGGTCAGGCCGGCGAGGGCGGCTTCGTCGCTGACGTGCTTGGTCCACGCCTGAGTGGCGTCGAGCAGCTGGTTGGAGAAGCGGCTGCCCAGCTCGGACAGTTTGCTTTGCACTTCGGCGTAGCGCTTCTGTTCGGCTTCCGGCAGGTCGATACCCGACAGGCGGAAATCACGCAGGGCGTGTTCCAGAATAGTCTTTTGCGCCACATCGAAACCGGCTGCTTCCGGGCTGTTGGCCAGCGCTTCATAGGCCTGGAACAGCTCGCGGTTCTGGCCCATCTCGGTGGAGTAGGCGCTCAGGGCGGGCAGGCACGACTCGTAGGCTTCGCGCAGTTCGGCGCTGTTGCACACGGCGTTGAGGTGGCTGACCGGGCTCCAGGCAGCACCGAGGCGGTCATTGAGTTCGTCCATCGCCAACACCAGACCGGCCCAGGTTGGGTTCTGGACTTGGGTCTTGAGGATTTCGGCAATGGCGGCGCGGTTGTCGGCCAGGATGGTTTCGATGGCTGGCAGGACGTGTTCGGCACGGATCGTGGAGAACGGCGGCAGGTCGTAGGACTGCAGAAGAGGGTTGTTCACGCTCACGGTTGGCACCTTGGCTGGGGAAACATTGCCCCATCTTAATTACAATCGGCATTCACCGCAGCTATCGGCGACAGAGAGAGAAATTATCGTGTCCCTTCGCAAGTACCAGAATCACACCCCTCGCCTGAGCAAAGGCGCATTTGTCGACGCTTCGGCGGTGGTGATCGGCGACGTCGAAATCGGCGATGACAGCTCCGTCTGGCCGCTCACCGTGATCCGTGGTGACATGCACCGCATCCGTATCGGCGCGCGCACCAGCGTGCAGGATGGCTGCGTGTTGCACATCACTCATGCCGGCCCGTTCAACCCGGATGGCTTCCCGCTGCTGATCGGCGATGACGTGACCATTGCCCACAAAGTCATGCTGCATGGCTGCACCGTCGGCAGCCGTGTATTGATCGGCATGGGCAGCATCGTCATGGACGGCGCAGTGGTCGAGGATGACGTGATCATCGGCGCCGGCAGCCTGGTGCCGCCGGGCAAGCGCCTGCAAAGCGGTTTCCTGTATGTCGGCAGCCCGGTAAAGCAGGTCCGCCCGCTGACCGACAAGGAAAACGCCTTCTTCACCTACAGCGCGGCGAACTACGGGAAGCTCAAGGATCTGCATCTGGCCGAAGGCTACGACCAGATCTGAATCGACTTACACCAGCTCAGGATTTCTCATGCATTACCAGACCGTACTGTTCGACCTCGATGGCACCCTGACCGACCCGCGTGAGGGCATCACCCGTTCCATCCAGTTCGCCCTCGGCAAACTGGGCATCGACGAGCCGGACCTGACCAAACTCGAGCACTTTATCGGCCCGCCGTTGTTGCAGGCGTTCATGCAGTTTTACGGGTTTGATGAAGCCAAAGCCTGGGAAGCGGTGAATTTCTATCGTGAGCGCTTCAAGGTCACGGGGCTGTACGAGAACCGTGTGTTCGAAGGCGTCACGCCGTTGCTGGAAACCCTCAGCGGCCAAGGGCGGCAGCTGTATATCGCGACGTCCAAACCCTGGGTGTTCGCTCGTGAGATTGCCCGACACTTCGATTTTGCCAAGCACTTCAAGGTGATCTACGGCAGTGAACTGGATGGCACGCGGACCAACAAGGTTGAGTTGATTGCGCATCTGGTGAAGGAGGAAGGACTGGATCCCGCCACTACTTTGATGATCGGCGATCGCAAGCATGACCTGATCGGGGCGCGCAGTAACGGACTGGATGCGGCGGCGGTGGGTTATGGATTTGGCAGTTTTGAAGAGTTGAATGCCGAGTCGCCGGCTTATCACTTCGAAACGCTGGCCGAGTTGCATCAGGCGTTTTTGCAGCGCTGATCACTACGCTATCGCTGGCAAGCCAGCTCCCACAGGTGAGCGGTGTGCTCAGGCTCACCTCGAACAATGTGGGAGCTGGCTTGCCAGCGATGAGGCCAGTTCAGCCACTGAAGGTCTTGGAATCTGCCAAAGCTGCCAGCGCAGCTTTACGCTCAATCACCGGCAACTCCCCCAACCTCTCCACCTCGGCATAAAACCGCAGCCAATCCCCGCCAACCTGCCTGAACAACGCCGCAAACGCCGGCACCCACTGGTCATACAGTCCAAACGGCAACAACCGTGCATTGTTCAGCGGCGCATTCACCCAGGCGTCATAACGCTTGTCTCCGGCCCACTGACTGTCCCGCATCAGCCGATAGTCCCGGCGGAACTGCTCGAAGGCCGCTGCCTTGCGCTCGCGCATCTGTTCCACGGGCAACGGCTGCGCATACAACGTTTCCAGTCGTGAACGTGTGTCGAGCACCAACTCGATGAATTGATCGCGCTGCTTGAGCTTTGAATCGTTATCTGCCGGCAATCCGCGAAACGCCCGCCACTGCCGCGTACCTTCCTGCTCGACAAATGTGGCAAAGGATTCGTTGAACTCGGTGTCGTCCTTTACATAAAAACGCTGATGGGCCAGCTCATGAAAGATCAGCGTGGCCAGTCGCTCATCGCCCCAGCCCATCATCGAATTGAGAATCGGATCGTTGAACCAGCCAAGCGTCGAATAGGCCTCGACGCCGCCAATCGACACGTCCATGCCTTGCAGCCGCTGAATCGCCGCTTCACCGCGTGCCGCGCTCTGGCTGTAGTAGCCGCGATAGGCCACGCATCCGGCAATCGGGAAACAATGGTTTTGCGGGCTCAGGGAAAACTCCGCCGTGGCGAACACATTCCACACCACAAATGGCCGGCCGATGTCGGCGTACAGGCGATAACTCTGGTTATCCGGCAGGTGCAGATGCTCGCTGGCAAACGCACGGGACTTTTGCGACTGGGCCAGATGCGTACGCAGTTTTGCATCGCGGGCCGGATCGGCGATCACCTTGGTCACGGGCTCCCGCGCCCGCAACAACTGCCACTGACCACTGGCCAACTGGCTGTAATAGCTGACGCTGGAACAACCGTTGAGCAGCAAAAGCATCACACCCGGAAACAAAATCCGAAAAACGCGATCAAGTAACCCATGGCTTGGAAGCGGCCTGATCAAAATAAGAAATCCCCCGGAAAGTCTGCCCGCAAGACTATCCCGCCTAAAGGAGCACCGCTATGCGCATGTTGATGCTGACAGGAGGCCTGCTGACGCTGGCCGGTTGTGCCGGATTCGGAATGCCCGATCCTGACCCTTCGCAAGCGTGGATTGATTTGAACGCCCGGCAACAGGACACGGCGCTGCAAGCGCTGCAGGTCGATACCAAGGCGACCGCCGACAAACGCTATTTTGAAGTGCAACCTGGCAGCCATGAGCTGAAGGTGCGTTATCAATTTCCGGTGGAGGCCACCAACATCGGCCCCGACGCTGAACCGCTGTGGCGCGATTGCCAGTTGAGTGTGAAATTCAAGGACTTCAATGCGGGCCAGCGTTACCAGTTGCAGGCCGGCAGTATTGGCTTCCGGCCTTGGGCCAAGCTCTATGACGAGCAGCGCAACGTGGTAGGCCAGGGCACGCCAGCAGGCTGTCAGCGCACCTGATCGGCGCTATGCTGAGTATTCGGACCTATGGATATTCATCATGCGCAAGTTGCTGTTGCTGCTCGTTGTCAGTGTTGTGACCGGTTGCCAGACACCGCTGCCGCCGGTCAATCCGCAGATGGCCTGGGTCGATTTTTCGACGCCGACACCCGGCGGCAAAGTGTTGATGGCCGAACGCCTCGACAACCAACGACTGAACGACGGGCGCTACTTTCAAGTCACTCCCGGCAGTCACGAATTACGCGTGCGGTTTGACTTCGAAGTGTTTGGCGGTGGCGGCAGCTTGATGAACGGCCCAGTCGAGCGTCTGTGCTACTTGTACATCCGCTACGACCATTTCGAGGCCGGGCAACGTTATGTGCTGGAAGGGCGTTCGCTGGCATTCACCCCGAGTGCCCGGCTTTACAACGCCAAGCGCGAAATCGTCGCCGAGGATCACGACTATAACTGCATTATCTGAGGCGACTCAGACACCGTTTTTCTGATAGATGATCGCTTTGGTGCCGTTGTCGCAGGTGCCGACGACCATGGCCACGTCGTGTTTGTCCGCTTCTTCCTTGCTGACAATTTCCAGTGTGTAAGACGGCACGGCATTCGCCTGAATCTTGACCTCAATCTCTTTCCTGAGTTCTTCGCAGTCTTTGGGGGCGGCAAGAACCGAAGTGGCCAGTGCACTGCAGAGAATCGCCAAGCCAATACGTTTCATGATTGAAGCTCCTTGAGGCAGCGCGCACGGGCGTGCGCTGAAGCTGCTGTCACTTATTCGACCATATTTCCACAAAACGAGTTCTGACTTCGCTCACAACTTGTGCTGAAGCTTTCAAACCTTGGGTTATCTGCAGATGGCTTTCGCGAGCAGGCTCACTCCTACAGAGGATCTCGGTTGTTCACAGTAATTGTGCCCGCTGGAGATCAACTGTAGGAGTGAGCCTGCTCGCGATAGCATCAGTCTGGTCAACACCGAATCAGCTGACCAGCGTTGCCTCAAGGCTGATCTTGGCGTTCAGCACCTTGGACACCGGGCATCCTTCCTTGGCCTTTTTGCTCAACTCGTCAAACTGAGCCTGCGTGGCCCCCGGGATTTTCGCCTTGAGAATCAGCTTCACCGCTGTGATCGCGAACCCACCGTCGACCTGGTCGAGGGTGACCTCCGCATTGGTGTCGATGCTGTCGGCGTTGAGACCCGCATCGCCGAGAATCATCGAAAACGCCATGGAGAAACAGCCTGCGTGCGCTGCGCCGATCAGTTCTTCCGGGTTGGTGCCCTTGCCACCCTCGAAACGGGCCTTGAAGCCGTAGGGCGCTTCGCTGAGGACACCGGTCTCGGTGGAAATCGAGCCGATGCCGCTTTTCAGATCACCTTCCCAATGTGCGGATGCTTTCTTCACGATAGCCATGTCTGCCTCCTCGATATCTGACGCGGAACGCCGCGCCGACGTGGTTTTTGCTTGCAAGGCTTCTGAGGATAGACGCCGCGACAAAGTTCAGCTCATCTGAATCGTTGACTTTTTTAGTAGGAAATTTCATCACTGCTATTGAAACTCGGGTATATGCCCTCATTGCACAAAACACGCTAATGGATTCGGCAGGTTTTCGTTCGCAAGAAAAACCTGCCTCCTCACTCGGAGAAGCAGGTTTATGAAGCAACTGTCCGACGTAAAGTTTTCTACCCTTGATCTGGTGCCCGTGCGCGAGAACGGCAGCCCGGCGCAGTCGCTGCGCAACTCGCTGGATCTGGCGCAGCATGTCGAGAAATTCGGTTACACGCGGTTCTGGGTCGCTGAACACCACAACATGGACGGCATCGCCAGCTCCGCGACGTCGGTGCTGCTCGGTTATCTGGCGGGCGGCACTTCGACCATTCGCGTTGGCTCGGGCGGTGTCATGCTGCCCAACCACGCGCCGCTGGTGATCGCCGAACAGTTCGGCACCCTTGAAAGCCTGTACCCGGGCCGTATCGATCTTGGTCTGGGGCGTGCCCCTGGCTCGGATCAGATGACCGCCCGCGCCTTGCGCCGTGAGCGTTCCGGCAGTGCCGATGATTTCCCCGAAGATGTCGCCGAACTGGTGCGTTTCCTCGGCCCGCGCACTCCGGACCAACGCGTTATCGCGATGCCGGGCACTGGCACCAATGTGCCGATCTGGCTGCTTGGCTCGAGCCTGTTCAGTGCGCAACTGGCCGGCGAACGTGGCTTGCCTTACGCCTTTGCCTCGCATTTCGCCCCGCGCTTCATGCACGAGGCGATTCGTGTCTATCGCAACCACTTCAAACCGTCGGCAGTGCTCGACAAGCCGTATGTGATGCTCGGGGTGCCTTTGGTGGCGGCTGATACCGACGAGCAAGCCGATTATTTGGCGACGTCGGTGTACCAGCGAATTCTCGCGTTGATGCGTGGGCAAAGTCTGGTGCAACGTCCGCCGGTGAAAACCATGGACGGCCTGTGGCTGCCCCACGAGCGTGAAGCGGTGGGCGACTTCCTCGGTCTGGCGATGGTCGGCAGCCCGCAGAAGATCCGCGCGAAGCTGGAAGTGCTGGTCGAGCAGACTCAGGCCGATGAGCTGATCTTTACCTGTGACCTGTACGAGCATGCTGATCGCGTGCATTCCTACGAGTTGCTGGCGCAGGTCATGAAGGGATAACGCCAACCCCTGTAGGAGTGAGCCTGCTCGCGATGGCGGCGTAACAGTCAACAATTCAGTGACTGTGAAGGCGCCATCGCGAGCAGGCTCACTCCTACAGGGGGAATGTATCGTTCACAAAAAAGCCGACGCGTTTGCGTCGGCTTTTGTATTTCAGGCGAACTCAGCCTACTTCTTGTAGACGATAACCTTGGAACCGGCTTCGCACTTGCCAACGACTTTGCCGCCGGCCGCAGCGCCCTTATCCACAATCTCCAGCGAATACCCGGAAACGCGCTTGGCATCCAGTTTCGCCGCAATCTCGGCTTTCAACTCTTCACAAGGCTTGCCGGCAGCAAACGCACCACCCGCAAGGCTCAACAAACCTACTGCCAATATGAACTTCTTCATCGGTCGCACTCCCTGGTCGGATTAAAAGAGGCGGGCATCGGGTCATCCACCCGATGCGCTCACCCTGTAGCGCTTTGCCATTCCTATGGCACTCGGCCAGCGCGCAAGTTCAGAAGCGTAGACCAAACTCAGCTGCTGGCAATGCGGAAGCCGACTTTCAGCGTCACCTGAAAGTGCGCAGCCTTGCCGTCCTTGATGTGGCCACGGGTATCGATCACTTCAAACCACTCAAGATGTTTGATGCTCTTGTTCGCTTCGGCCAGCGCGTTGTTGATGGCGTCTTCGATGCTGCTGGTCGACGAACCGACCAGCTCGACTTTCTTGTACGTGTGATGGTCACTCATGGCGATCTCCTTGGCGTGTGGAATTGAGACTAGCAGTGAATCTGCACTGTTGATTTCGGCGGCTGCGCGCAGGCGAAGTTCAGATTTTCTGCACTTTCTGAAACCGCTGAAGTCCCAAACAACACACGCCACTCATCACCAATGCAGGAGAGCCACCATGGCCAACACCTCTTTACGTAAAGCCTCGTTGCAAAGCATGGAAGCCGAGATCGAGAGTCTGCTCAAATCGTTGGAAAGCTTGAAGGACGACGCTTCGGACGAGTCGCGCAAGACTCTCAAGGCGCTGAAAAGCAATGCCGAGAGTGCGCTGAAACATTCGCGCCATCTGCTCAGCGATGCCTATGAAGAAGTCAAAGTGAAAACTCGCGAGACCGGCATCGCCACCCGTGATTACGCGCAGGAACATCCGTGGACCACCGCCGGTGTTGCGGTGGGCGCGATCGGTCTGCTCGCGGCTTATTTGCTGTTCAAGCGCGGCGAGTGATCCGTCTGGCGCAGCTCGTTCTTGAGCCATTGCGCCAGTTGCCGGGCGCGTCCGTCGGCGGCGCGCTTGGGTAGCCACAGCGCCAGTTGCGCCGGGGTTTCACAGAAGCCCCACGGCGCAACCAGGCGACCGGCCTTCAAATCTTCAGTCACCAGCGGCTCCGGCGCGATGGCCACGCCAAGACCGGCCACTGCCGCTTCCAGCAAATAATACAAATGTTCGAAACCTTGACCCAACTTCAACGCTTTCGCGTCGAGGTGGTTTTGCTGTGCCCAGCTCGGCCAGGCTTGTGGGCGCGAGGTGGTGTGCAGCAACGGCTCATTGAGCAGCGCCGAGGCGGGCGCGGTTTGCAGGCGTTGATAGCCGCTGAACAGCGGACTCATCACCGGGCCGATGCGTTCTGCAGCCAGTTCATAAACCTGCATGTCCGCTGGCCATGGCGGCTCGGCGAACAGCAGCAAGGCATCCAGCCCCGGGCGCCGAGGATCGAGATCGCCTTCCCCGGCCGACAGGTGCAAACGCAAGTCCGGCAGATCGGCATTCAGCCGTCCCAGGCGTGGAATAAACCAACGTGCCAGCAAGCTTCCAGAACAACCGAGCACGAACGGTGCGTCGGCTGTGTCTTTAGTCAATTCGGCACAGACACTGCGTAACCGATCAAATGCCTCACCACTGGCATCGCGCAGGCGTACGCCGGCATCTGTGAGTTTCAGGCCGCGTCCATCCTTGATGAACAGGCTGACGCCAAGGTGTTCTTCCAGCACCTTGAGCTGCCGACTGACCGCGCCATGGGTGACGTGCAGCTGTTCGGCCGCTTGACTGACGCTGTTTAGCCGGGCGGTGGCTTCGAAGGCGCGCAAAGCGTTCAGCGGGGGAAGGTCGTGGCTCATGGTATCTGTGAGTTTTCCTGACAGGTTGCGGCGATCTTATCGGTTTTCAGCATAGAAGGTCAGGGGTAGAGTGGGCGTCATTGTCTCTTGACCCGAATTCACCTGGAGCGACTCATGACCCAGACTTCGAACACTTCCAATCTGCGTAACGGCCCGGACGATAACGGCCTGTTCGGCGCGTTCGGTGGCCGCTACGTCGCTGAAACCTTGATGCCGTTGATCCTCGATCTGGCCCGCGAATACGAAGCGGCCAAGGAAGATCCGGCATTCAAAGAGGAATTGGCCTACTTCCAGCGCGACTATGTCGGACGTCCGAGCCCGCTGTATTTCGCCGAGCGTCTGACCGAGTTCTGCGGTGGCGCCAAGATCTACCTCAAGCGCGAAGAGCTGAACCACACCGGAGCGCACAAGATCAACAACTGCATCGGCCAGATCCTGCTGGCGCGGCGCATGGGCAAGAAACGCATCATCGCCGAGACCGGCGCCGGCATGCACGGTGTGGCGACTGCCACCGTGGCCGCACGTTTTGGTCTGGATTGCGTGATCTACATGGGCACCACTGACATCGAACGTCAGCAGGCCAACGTATTCCGCATGAAGCTGCTGGGGGCCGAGGTGATTCCGGTGGTTGCCGGTACCGGCACGCTGAAAGACGCGATGAACGAAGCGTTGCGTGACTGGGTGACCAATGTCGACAACACCTTCTATCTGATTGGCACCGTAGCCGGCCCGCATCCTTATCCTGCGATGGTTCGCGACTTCCAGGCCGTGATCGGCAAGGAAACCCGTGACCAATTGCAAGCACAGGAAGGTCGTCTGCCGGACAGTCTGGTGGCGTGCATCGGTGGCGGCTCCAACGCCATGGGCCTGTTCCACCCGTTCCTCGACGACAAGAGTGTCGAGATCATCGGTGTTGAAGCGGCCGGCTACGGCATCGAAACCGGCAAGCACGCCGCCAGCCTCAACGGCGGCGTTCCCGGTGTGCTGCACGGTAACCGCACTTTCCTGCTGCAGGACGACGACGGCCAGATCATCGACGCCCACTCGATCTCTGCCGGCCTCGACTATCCGGGCATCGGCCCGGAACACGCGTGGTTGCATGACATCGGCCGCGTTCAATACACCTCGGTGACCGACGACGAAGCCCTCGATGCGTTCCACAAATGCTGCCGTCTGGAAGGGATCATTCCTGCTCTGGAAAGCGCTCATGCCCTGGCTGAAGTATTCAAACGCGCACCGACGCTGCCGAAAGATCACCTGATGGTGGTCAACCTGTCCGGTCGTGGCGACAAAGACATGCAGACCGTCATGCATCACATGGAACAATCGCAGCAGGAGAAACACTGATGAGCCGCCTGCAAACCCGTTTTGCCGAACTCAAAGAACAGAACCGCGCGGCGCTGGTGACTTTCGTCACCGCCGGTGATCCGGATTACGACACTTCGCTGGCGATCCTCAAAGGCTTGCCGAAGGCCGGTGCCGACGTGATCGAGCTGGGCATGCCGTTCACCGACCCGATGGCCGATGGCCCGGCGATTCAACTGGCGAACATTCGTGCGCTGGGCGCCAAGCAGAATCTGTTGAAAACCCTGCAAATGGTTCGCGAATTCCGTGAAGACAACAGCGACACGCCGCTGGTGCTGATGGGCTATTTCAACCCGATCCATATGTACGGCGTGCCGCGTTTCATCGCCGATGCGAAAGAGGCCGGCGTCGACGGTCTGATCGTGGTCGACATGCCACCTGAGCACAACGCCGAGCTTTGCGACCCGGCCCAGGCTGCCGGTCTGGACTTCATCCGCCTGACCACGCCGACCACCGACGACGCACGTCTGCCAAAAGTGCTCAACGGCAGCTCCGGTTTCGTTTACTACGTGTCGGTGGCCGGTGTGACCGGTGCCGGTGCTGCAACACTGGAACACGTTGAGGAAGCGGTCACCCGTCTGCGTCGTCACACCGATCTGCCGATCAGCATCGGTTTCGGTATCCGTACGCCGGAGCAGGCTGCAGCCATCGCGCGTCTGGCCGACGGTGTTGTCGTGGGTTCGGCGTTGATTGATCACATCGCCAACGCGACCACGCCGGATCAGGCTATCGACGGCGTACTGAGCCTTTGCTCGGCATTGTCCGAAGGCGTGCGTAAGGCCCGCGTCAGTTGAAGGTAAAGTTCCTGATACAGAGGAATTAGCGCCTCACGGCACAGACTAAATGAGCAAGACCGAGGGATTCAGAACCACGTTCTGAATCCCTTTTTGCTGTTTGTGCCGTGAGGAAAGACCCGATGAAAATGCCGAAACGTCTGATTGCCGGACTGGGCGTGCTGATGATCAGCGCGACACCGCTGCTGGCCAGCGCCGATCAGCGCGATGATCACGACCACGGCGGCCCGCAGCAGGGCCATTACGATAACCGCGGTGATGACCATCGCGATGATCACCGTGGCCCGCCGAATGATCACCGTGGTGGTCCGCCACCGCACGACTTCGGCCCGGTGCGCCAGACCATCCGTGACAACCACGGCTACTTTGTACGCGGCGCACCGCCACCGCCGGGGATCCATCTGGAGCGCGGCCGGCCGCTGCCGCACGGGTATTACGGTGAGCGTCTGGATGGTCGGGCGTTGGGACGTTTGCCGGTGTATCCGGGCTATGAATGGCGTCGGACCGGGAGCGACATCGTGCTGATCGCAGTGGGTACCGGGATCGTTTACGAAATTCTCGATGGGGTTTTGTACTGATCGTCTGATCTAACTGGCAGTCCATCAACTGTGGTGAGGGGATTTATCCCCGATGGGCTGCGAAGCAGCCCCGAATCCGGCAAACACAGATGATCAGGCATACCGTGGTCGTTTTGGATTGCGACTGCTGCGCAGCCGGTCGGGGATAAATCCCCTCACCACAAAGGTGTGGGGGTTAAATTCAGGGTCAGGGCAGTTCCAGTCCACCAGAGGCTTTGTGCAATTTGCGCAGGTGCGCGCCAATCTGCTTAACATTCTCCTCGCTGGCCGCAATCTCCGCTGCGCGCTTAGGCTCCAGCAACTTACGCACCTCAGCGTCCAAATCACCGGACAGAGCCAGCAGCTTCTTCTGACGCTGGCTGCTTTCCGCTTCCAATCGGCTGAACTCGCTCGGCTGCGGCAATCCGTAGCCCTTGGAGTCCAGCAGTTCTGCCGGACGACTGAGGAAGCCGCTGTTGGCGAGGATTTCCTGCAGGGTCGCGTTGGCCTTGTCCATCCCGCCGTTTTCCAGTTCGCGCGCACCGAGGTAACGCTGTTTGACCTCATCCTGCGCCAGCAACAACTGGCGGCGATAGCTCGCCTGTTCCAGCAGCAGCAACGCGGCGCTGGTGCGCAGGTCGGCGCGCTCGAACCACTCACGGCGTTCTTCAGCGGTCAGCGAAAGCCATTCCTCAACGGTGTTCTGTTTGATTGGCAATTGCTTCTTCAACACATCGAACATTGCCTGATAACGATCGCGGAACGAGTCGAAGCGGTAACCCAGACGCAGCGCCTCTTTCGGGTCGTCCAGCACGCTGGTATCGGCCAGACCGCGGCCCTTCATCACTTCCAGCAAGCCGTTAGGCATGATGCTGTCGAGGCCGACGAACTGTGTATTGTCGCTGCCGCTGCGCAACAATTTCAGGCCTTCCACCGCGCAGTTATTGGACAGGAAGAAGTAGTTGCCGTCGTAGCTCCAGTGCATTTCGGCGGCGTGTTCAACCACGCCCTCAATCTCGCTGCGTGACAGGTTCAGTGGCACGGAGGCGAGGCTGCGCAGTTCGGTCTTGGTGTATTCGTCGATCACTTGCGCCAGTGGCAAGACGAACAACCGCGACGGGTACTTGCCGACCAGCCCGTCCCAGCTTGAGAGCTGCACATCGCCAACGAAGGCGCGATACGACAGCACCAGATGCTGATCCAGATCGAGCCGGCAATCAGGGCCACGCGGCCGTCCCGGCGCGCAGATCACCAGACGAAGCATGCTGTGGCCCCAGCGACTGACCCAGTTCTGATTGGCTTCGGCCAGCAGGTAGTCAACGGCGTAGACACGTTCCGGATCGACTTGCCCCAAGGGTTGCTTGGCGAAATCGTTGCCGGCATTGAGGAAGGCGAAGGTCTTGGCGCAGGTGTCTTTGGCCGGCGGTGCCCAGCCGAAGTGATCCTGGTAATAGCGGTAAAGCGCCGGGCGGCGGCAGGCGTAACTCGGGTCGAGGAGGAAATACTCCATGTTGACCGCGACGAATTCCTTGGGGCTGGAGATTTCGTACAGATCGGGGCTGCGAGCGATCTGCCGGTTGTGCTGCTCGCGCTCGCCGCGACGGCCGACGTATTGCTGCCAACCAGCGAGGTCGAGCAGACGCGGATCATCGCTGAGGGTGAAGCGCCGAGCGTTCTGGCCACGGCACTCATCGGGAATGCCGATCAGCCCGGCACTGTTGAAGCGTCGGGTGCAACGCTGGATCAACGTGCGTTCGGCACTCGGCCAGAGGCGCGCGCGATCATAAATGTGGGTGATTTCATGCAGCACCGTGGCGAGCAGTTCCTGACGCACTGTGCCGTGGGGGCGATTGGTTTTTTCCTTGGCCGCACTGCCGTCAGTGAGGCTGGCGAGCAGTTTGCGGTTCAGATCGAGCTCAGCGACCAGCGTGGCCTGGCCATAAGCATTGGCGGGCATGTCGTCGGTCCAGCCAACGTCGATGCGCCGGTCCAGCCGCTCGATGAAGCTCGGCGGCAGTTTTTGCATTGCCTCATCGATCAGCGCCTGGCTGGCCTGTTGTTGGGCGGGCGTCAGACCGTCGGTCTTGAGCCGCAATTGCAGGCCGGCGTGGGCGCTGTTGCCAAGCAGCAACAACGCCCCGGCCAGCAGCCAGGCGCCGAGTGACTTCACAGTGCGAGGATGGCTTCGGCGAGCACCTGATCACTGGCATCGCGCGCTTCCGGCACGCGAGTGCGCAGGGTGTTGAGCGCGGCTTCCAGGTGTGCACCACGGATATCACCGTTGCTGGCGACGAAACTGGCGGCGTCGTCGTGGGCTTCGCGGATGATTTTCGAGTCGCGGATCGACGTAGTCGTGTCGGAAGTGAAATCGATGGTGCGCTGGGAGGCACGGACGATGATGTTACTGGTGGCTACCAGGGTGTGCGCCTGGGCCACGTCGGCCAACAAAAACAGGCCAAGGGCGGCAGCAATCAGCGGGCTACGCATGGAACGACTCCGGAGGGACAAGGTTAATCAGGGACTGGGTTAGCTATTGGACGAGAATTGCCTGTGCCAGTTCAAGGTCGCTGACATGAAGTTTCGGCCGGGTTTTGCGCAGGTAATGCAGCGCGGATTCCAGGCGGGCGCCTCGCATCTCACCGTCACTGGCAACAAACACAGCCGCGTCATCGTGAGCGGCGAGCAGCAGTTTACGGTCGAACGGCGCTGAAGACACCATGCCGGTGGCCCAAACGCTCACCACGGTGTTCTGCGTGGAGACATCAAAGGCGCTGGCCGACGTCGTCCAGCAAGCAGTTAACAGTACGGAAGGGACAAGCAGTTTTTGAAGAAAACGCATAAGACTCGTTAACGGTTAGCGAGTCCAAAGGCTAGCGCAATGCCCGGGCTAGAGCCAGCGCCGAAACATCGGGACACGCCCGGCGTGTCCCGCGGTGCTGCGATCGTTCAGATCGTCAGAATGGCCTGAGCCAATTGAGCGTCGGTGGCTTGCAGCTGTGGGGCCTGATGGCGAATGTGGTCCAGCGCGCTTTCCAGTTTCACCCCACGGATCTCGCCTTCGCTGGCGACGAAGCTGGCGGCGTCGTCACGGGCGGCGAGTACGATCTTGTCGTCGCGAAAGGACGAAGTGACATCGGAAGTGGCGTCGGACGATGACTTCAGGGCGCCGACAACGGCGTCGGTGGTGACGATGAAGCTGGTGGCGCTGGCATTGGCAGCCACGGCCAGCAGGGCGGCAGCGCTGAGCAGACGAAGACGGGACATGATGTAACTCCTGTGGATAAACCGTATTGAGAGGTGGCTCGGTATCTGAGGAGTCAGACGCCAGTTGCGCATCATTCGCCACGTTCTGCGTGGATATTAGGCCTGCGGCTGCGGTTCGCACAGTGGGCAGAATGCTAGCGCCAGAATGGTTTCTCCATTTCATTCAGCCGATCGGCATGGCTGAGGCCGAGGTCGGCCAGATCCCGACCGTTGAGTCGGGCCAGCAGACGCCGTGTTCTGGCGCGCTCCAGGCCCTGCCAGAGTCTGCGGAGCAAGCGTCGGATCGCGTTGGGCCGGCGAGCGGGTTGGAATGGAATTGCTGAAACATCCTGTAAGTCATTCATGACGTATTCCTTGAGCCAGAGAAGGCGGAAGGTCATGTTGAGCGTGGAATAGATTGCGGGGCAGATACACCAGCGTGAAATTGTACTGGTTCAGATATAGTTTTCGTAAAACTGTACCTGTGTGTCGTTCACTCGCCTGTACTGGTAGTTTTCCTCAACTCAAAACGACAAAACCCGTCGTGGTTTCCCACGACGGGTTTCGTTTGTTCAATTCGGGTTGCTGGCGGTGGGTCTAACGACCAGAGCCAGCGACGCTGCTTAGCGCCAGAACGGCTTGCTCAGCTCTTCGTAGCGTTGTGCTTCGCTGATACCGGCGTCAGCCAGCAGACGCGAATCCAGACGGGCCAGTTGGTGGCGGCTGGAGATGCGGCGCTGCCACAACATCAGGTTGGCGATAACGCGCAGAGGCAGGGAAGCCTGGGATTTTACAGCTTTGTCTTCGAAAAACAGCTCGGAACTGAGTGTACGTTCCATGGTTGACATCCTTCCGCTTGTGGCGGGATCAGGTAGTGGTTTGACTGGTGCCCATGATCCTCTCGTTTGGCCAGTCTCTCTAGATACAGTTCAACTGTATTGTGAGTGACCAGTTAACTGTTTATAGGGGGTGTACGGGTCAAAATTGAGCAAACTGTACCTGTCCGCACCTAAGTAGTGCATTTTTGCTCTAATCGGACGGAAAGGTAGGTAATTGCTGTAGGAAAAGACCGGTACAGCAGTACAGTTTTTGTCGGAAGGAGGGTTTTTCAAAGACCGCTGACGAAAACTGTGTTTGCGTCAGCGGTTTATCTGTGCGAATTACACCGCGAGCATGCGTCCGGTTTCTTCCAGATTCATGTGCCAGCTCAAGGCTTCGCGCAGGATGTGCGGGGTGTGACCACCGATTGCACAGGCCGCTGTGAAGTAATCGTTCAGCGCCTGGCGGAAGTCCGGGTGCACACAGTTGTCGATGATCACTCGGGCACGTTCGCGTGGCGCCAGGCCGCGCAGATCGGCCAGTCCCACCTCGGTCACCAGAATGTCGACGTCATGCTCGGTGTGGTCAACGTGGCTGACCATCGGCACCACGCTGGAAATCGCGCCACCCTTGGCGATCGACTTGGTCACGAACACTGCCAGGTGCGCGTTACGGGCGAAGTCGCCGGAACCACCGATACCATTCATCATCCGCGTGCCGCAGACGTGGGTGGAGTTGACGTTGCCGTAGATGTCGAATTCCAGCGCTGTGTTGATACCGATGATGCCCAGGCGGCGCACCACTTCCGGGTGATTGGAGATTTCCTGCGGACGCAGCACCAGTTTGTCCTTGTACTTCTCCAGATTGCCGAACACGTCGCTGTTGCGGCGTTCCGACAGCGTGATCGAGCTGCCCGAAGCAAAACTCAGCTTGCCGGCGTCAATCAGGTCGAAGGTCGAGTCCTGCAGCACTTCGGAGTACATGGTCAGGTCTTCGAATGGCGAATCGATCAGGCCGCACATTACCGCGTTGGCGATGTTGCCGATCCCGGCCTGCAGGGGGCCGAGCTTGTTGGTCATGCGCCCGGCGTCGACTTCCTGCTTGAAGAAGGTGATCAGGTGTTCGGCGATGGCGTTGGTGTCGACATCCGGTGTCGACACCGTGGACGGCGAATCCGACTGCTGGGTGATGACGATGGCAACGATCTTTTCCGGCGGAATCGGAATCGCTGTGCTGCCGATGCGGTCGTCAACCTTAACCAGCGGGATCGGCGTGCGGGTCGGACGATACGTCGGGATATAGATGTCATGCAGGCCTTCGAGGTTGGCGTTGTGCGCCAGGTTGATCTCGACGATGACCTGTTTGGCGAAAATCGCGAAGCTTGCCGAGTTGCCTACCGAGGTGGTCGGCACGATGTGGCCCTGTTCGGTAATGGCTACCGCTTCAATGACGGCGATGTCCGGCAGCTTCAGTTGCTGGTTGCGCAGTTGCTCGACGGTTTCCGACAAGTGCTGGTCGATGAACATCACTTCGCCGGCGTTGATCGCCTTGCGCAAGGTGCTGTCGACCTGGAACGGCATGCGGCGCGACAGCACGCCGGCTTCGGTCAGTTGCTTGTCGAGGTCGTTGCCCAGGCTGGCGCCGGTCATCAGGCTGATCTTCAGCGGCGTGACCTTGGCCCGCTCGGCCAGTGCGTGAGGGACGGCTTTGGCTTCGCCGGCGCGGGTGAAACCGCTCATGCCGACGGTCATGCCGTCCTCAATCAGAGCGGCTGCGTCGGCGGCGCTCATCACTTTGTCCAACAACGAAGGCAGGCGAATACGGTCACGGTACATGGATTATTATCTCGGGAAGCGAGTAGCAGGATGCGCAGTCTAGTGAATTTGACGGGCGCCTGTCCCGCTACCAAGGTCGCAAACGAGGCGTCTATTTAGCGGGTTTCAAGTAAAACACCGTTACTGGATCTGCAACAACGCGGCATATTGTCCGACTGTTTGCGCAAACAAAAACGCCCCGACAAGTCGGGGCGTTCGGTATTGCAGCGGGGAGTTACTCTACCGCTTTGACCATGTCTTCGATGACTTTCTTCGCGTCACCGAAGACCATCATGGTCTTGTCCAGGTAGAACAGTTCGTTGTCCAGACCGGCATAGCCGCTGGCCATCGAGCGCTTGTTGACGATGATGGTCTTGGCCTTGAACGCTTCGAGAATCGGCATACCGGCAATCGGCGATTTCGGATCGTTCTTCGCGGCCGGGTTGACCACGTCGTTCGCGCCAAGCACCAGCACCACGTCGGCCTGGCCGAACTCGGAGTTGATGTCTTCCATCTCGAACACCTGGTCGTAAGGCACTTCGGCCTCGGCGAGCAGGACGTTCATGTGCCCTGGCATACGACCCGCTACCGGGTGAATCGCATACTTCACGGTCACCCCACGGTGGGTCAGCTTCTCGGTCAGCTCTTTCAATGCATGCTGCGCACGTGCTACTGCCAGGCCGTAACCCGGGACGATGATCACGGTGTCGGCGTTGGTCAGCAGGAAGGTCGCGTCGTCAGCCGAACCGGATTTCACCGGACGGGCCTCTTTCGCGCCGGCAGGGCCAGCATCCGCCGTGTTGCCAAAACCACCGAGCAATACATTAAAGAAGGAACGGTTCATCGCCTTGCACATGATGTACGAGAGGATCGCACCGCTCGAACCCACCAGCGAACCGGCAATGATCAGCATCGAGTTGTTCAGCGAGAAGCCGATACCCGCCGCCGCCCAGCCCGAATAGCTGTTGAGCATCGACACCACGACTGGCATGTCGGCACCGCCGATCGGGATGATGATCAGCACGCCCATGACGAATGCCAGCGCCAGCATCAGCGCGAACGCGGTGAGGTTGCCGGTGAACATGAAGGTCAGGCCGAGTGCCAGTGTCGCCAGGCCCAGCACTGCGTTCAGCTTGTGCTGACCGGCGAACTGTACTGGTGCGCCCTGGAACAGACGGAACTTGTACTTGCCCGACAGCTTGCCGAATGCAATCACCGAACCGGAGAAGGTGATCGCACCGATCGCAGCACCGAGGAACAGCTCCAGTCGGTTGCCCGTCGGGATCGAGTCGCCCAGCTGCTTGACGATGCCCAGCGATTGCGGCTCAACCACAGCAGCAATGGCAATGAACACTGCCGCGAGGCCGATCATGCTGTGCATGAACGCGACCAGTTCCGGCATCTTGGTCATTTCAACGCGCTTGGCCATGATCGAACCGGCGGTGCCGCCGATCAGCAGACCGACGATCACATAACCGATACCGGCGGTTGTCAGCTCAGCGCCGAGCTTATAGATGAGGCCGACGGTGGTGAGGATGGCCAACGCCATGCCGAGCATGCCGAACAGGTTGCCGCGCCGCGACGTGGTCGGGTGCGACAGGCCCTTGAGGGCCTGGATAAAGCAGATCGACGCGATCAGGTAGAGCGTCGTGACGAGATTCATGCTCATTACTTCGGCGCCTCTTCTTTTACTTTCGGGGCTTTCTTCTTGAACATCTCAAGCATGCGGCGAGTCACCAAGAAGCCGCCGAACACGTTGACCGCAGCCAGCGCCACGGCGAGGGTACCCATGGTTTTGCCCAGCGGTGTAACGGTCAGCGCAGCCGCGAGCATGGCGCCGACGATCACGATTGCCGAGATGGCGTTGGTCACCGCCATCAATGGCGTGTGCAGCGCAGGTGTGACGTTCCAGACCACGTGATAACCGACATAAATCGCCAGCACGAAGATGATCAGGTTGTAGATACCGGGGGAGATAAGCTCTTCCATCGTCTGAATCCCTGCTTAGGCGTTTTTGCGGATGACTTGGCCGTCGCGGCACATCAGGCACGCGGCGACGATGTCGTCTTCGAGGTTGACGTCGAACTGGCCTTCTTTGGTGAAGACCAGCTTGAGGAAGTCCAGCAGGTTGCGTGCGTACAGCGCCGAAGCGTCTGCAGCGACTTCACCGGCCAGGTTGGTCGGGCCGCAAATGGTCACGCCGTTTTCGACGACGACTTGATCAGCGACGGTCAGCGGGCAGTTGCCGCCCTGAGCCGCAGCGAGGTCGATGACCACTGAACCCGGCTTCATTTGCGCCACGGTGTCCGCGCTCAGCAACGTTGGTGCCTTGCGACCCGGAATCAGTGCGGTGGTGATGACGATGTCAGCCTGTTTGGCGCGCTCGTGCACGGCCTGAGCCTGACGCTGCATCCAGCTCGCCGGCATCGGCCGCGCGTAACCGCCGACACCAACGGCGCATTCGCGCTCTTCATCGGTCTCGTAAGGCACGTCGACAAACTTCGCACCGAGGGATTCGATCTGTTCCTTCACGGCCGGACGTACGTCGGACGCTTCAATCACCGCACCCAGACGTTTCGCTGTTGCAATCGCCTGCAACCCGGCCACACCCGCGCCAAGAATCAGCACGCGCGCCGCTTTCACGGTGCCCGCAGCGGTCATCAGCATCGGCATGAAGCGTGGATAGTGGTGAGCGGCAAGCAACACAGCCTTATAACCGGCAATGTTCGCTTGCGACGACAACACATCAAGGCTCTGCGCCCGCGAGGTGCGCGGCGCCGCTTCCAGAGCGAATGCAGTAATCCCGCACTCGGCCATTTTGGCGATGGTTTCATTATTGAACGGGTTGAGCATGCCAACCAGCACCGTGCCGCGCTTGATCAGCGTCAGCTCGGCATCGCTCGGGGCGACCACTTTGAGAATCAGCTCGGCGCCAAACGCGTCATTGGCACTGCCAATGGTTGCGCCTGCCGCTTCATAGGCACTGTCGACGACACTGGCTTTAACGCCGGCGCCAGTTTGCACAGTGACCTTATGGCCTTGGCTGATCAGCTTTTTAATGGTTTCCGGGGTTGCAGCAACCCGTGTTTCACCGGTCTGGGTCTCGAGAGGAACACCAATGTGCACGTCAAATCTCCTGCGTGATCTTATTGAGTAAACCCATGCACGACGGATGGTGCG